>JAIXSW010000508.1 GCA_027484495.1 Gammaproteobacteria bacterium | reverse complement strand
TTTAATCGCTGGCTTTGCCAGACAATAACAGGCAGGCAACTCTTCACAGGCCGGGAACTCCCGGCCTTTTTTTATTATGGCGCTCACCTTGCGCGCAACCAAACGCTGGATTTCTCGTCAGTTGGCAGGCGCATCACGTACTGCCATACGCAAGCACTTGAACTACGCCGGCATTTTTGCCACACTGCGCCGGCATCTCAAAATGCGGGCGTCGTATAATGGTAATACCCCAGCTTCCCAAGCTGGTGCCGTGGGTTCGATTCCCATCGCCCGCTCCACTGCATCTGTATGCTTGTTGTCTGTTCTGCTCCGCCGTTATAGTGCTGGTTGTGTCCTTCTGATTTCAGCAAAAGCCGGAGCCTTGTGTTATGCCTGTGTCGCCACTCACCCCCAATTTTTCTGCCGATCAAATCGACGCTGCAGCACAGCAACTGCTGCAAAGACGCCAGATTGGCCAGCCCGCCGGTCTGTTGGCCGATCAGTACCGACCGCTGTTACTGGCTGACGCACTGGCCGTGCAATTACAGGTCGCGACGCAATACAGCGCTGTGATTGGCTGGAAATGTGGTTTGCCGTCGGTCGATGCCAATGGTCAGTTGAAAATCGTGCTGGGTCCTTTGTATCAAAACGAGCTGCAGCAAGGGACGCAATGTGCACTGTGGCCATCTGGCGCCGGCCTGGCCCGGGTTGAACCGGAATATGCTTATCCAGTGCTGGCGGATCTGTTACCGGGTGATCAGACATTAAGTGATGCGGATGTGTTTGCGCTGATCGGCACGCCGCATCTCGCGCTGGAGCTGATCCAAAGCCGGTATCAGCCGGATGCAGGTGCGGTCTATCCGGATCAGCTGGCTGATGGTTTGTTTAATCAAGGGCTTTGGCTTGGGCCTGTGCTCAACGGCCCGGAGCAGGCCAGTTTTGCATTGACGCTGACGCAGTCTGGCGAGGCGTCAGTGATCCATGCCGCGCGCCACCCAAATGACAATCCGCGCGCACCATTGCCATGGCTGGTGAATTTTTTACGGTCGCAAGGGATAGCGCTGCGGGCTGGTCAGGTGCTGATCACCGGTTCTTTTGCCGGAGTATTGGATTTGCCTTTTGGCGCTGACATCCGTTGGCAATTTGGCGATGAACCAGCATTTCAACTGAGTTTTTGCCCGCGTTAACTCGCTAGCGCTGAACTATTCGATCAGACTCAGTCTTACCCTTTTTGCGGTTGCGGAGTGCATCGATGGATTTTTTACCGACCACGGCCTTCACTTTCAGCCCTTTGCTGGCATTTGCTTTGTTACTGCTGGTGGGGGCTTTAGGGGGATATCTGGCGCATCTGACGCGTTGGGTACCCAGCATCACCGGTTTTATGGTGGTGGGTTTTTTGATCGGGCCCAGTGGTCTTGGTTTGCTGGACAAACAAACGCTGCTGGACGCACGCATTTTAGTTGATATCGCGCTGGCATTGATTTTATACCGGCTCGGCACTTCACTGGATTTACGCTTTATCCGTCAGCATCCGGCGTTGGTGCTGACCTCGCTGGCTGAAGCCAGTGTCACTTTTATTGCCTGTTTTGTTGTGTTGCACTGGCTCGATTTCAGTGTGGTGTTGTCTGCGCTGATTAGCGCCATGCTGATTTCCTCTTCCCCGGCAGTGTTGCTGCACGTCGCTCACGAGACCGGGGCAAAAGGCCCGGTCACCGAAACGGCCAAAACGCTGGTGGCACTGAATAACTGTTGGTCTTTTTTGGTGTTCGCTGCAGTGATCCCGGCGTTGTTATTCGACCAGCATGCCGGACTGGGTCAGGTCATTTTGCAGCCGCTGTACTTGCTGTTCGGTTCTGCGCTGCTGGGAATATCGGTTGGCAGCCTGCTACATTTGCTTTGTCTGCGCACGCAAAAAGCACAGCAATACAAAATGGCGCTGGTGATTGGCAGTCTGATGCTGACGCTGGCATTGGCGCAACAGCTGCAGTTATCGGCACTGTTTGCGCCGTTGTTGATTGGTATCACAGTGCGCAGTCTGGAGCGCGGGCCGCTGGTATCCGAACTGAATTTCGGTGCGGCTTTTGAGCTGTTTTTCATCGTGTTATTTGTATTTGCCGGCGCTAAATTGCAGCTCAGTGCGCTGTGGCAATTTGGTGTGGTGATAGTGTCATTGGTATTGGTGCGATCTGTCGCTAAAATTCTGATGCTGTGGCTGGCCGGTAGCATGCAGCGCCAACGGGCGCGGACCAGCGTCAGCACCGGCATGTTGCTGGTACCAATGGCCGGACTGGCGATAGGTCTGGCACAAACCAGCAGTGGCCTGAGTGCAGAACATGCCACTGCGATCAGCGCCATCGTGTTAGGCGCTGTGACATTGTTCGAAACCATCGGGCCACCGCTGGCAGCTTTTGCCTTTCGGTTTGCCGGTGAAGCCGGTTTAGCCCATGCTGAGGATAAACCAGTGATCCGCTTGAGCCAACCGGATAGCTGGCAGGAAATATCCCCGACGGTCCTAGTAAAATGGCATTGGTCTGATCCGCTGAAACAACAGGTGGAGCCGCCTGTTGTTCCTGCTATGATTCCACAGTCGGCCGTTGAAGCAGGAGCCAATAAAGATGCAGTTTCCGCCACAGATTCAACAACAAAGCTGCCACGATTGTTTAAGTGGCGCTGACCTTGGTTTTGAGATCCGCATGGCGTTTCAGCCAATTATCGAGTGGTCAAGTCAGTCGATTGTCGGGTACGAAGCACTGGTGCGGGGTAGTCAGGGCGAAGGTGCGGCAACGGTGCTGGCGCGGATTAACGAACACAATAAGTACTATTTTGACCAGGCCTGCCGGGTCAAAGCGATTGAAACTGCGACCCGGCTGGGGTTGAACAAATTGCTCAGTATCAATTTTATGCCCAATGCGGTGTATAACCCCGAGACCTGCATCCGCGCCACGATAGAGGCGGCTGACTTGTATGGCTTTGATATCCGTAACATCATGTTTGAAGTGACGGAAGGCGAGCAAATCCTCAGCCACAGTCATTTGCTGAAGATCTTCCAGAGTTATGCCGCACGCGGTTTTATCACTGCCATCGATGATTTTGGTGCCGGCTTTGCTCATGAAGACTGGTTACATTCACTGAAACCGCGTGTGCTGAAACTCGATATGGCGTTGATCCGCGATATTGATCAATCCACTGAAAAACAACAAAGATTGCAGCAGATCCTCACACAATGTGCGCTATTAGGCTGCAAAGTGCTGGCAGAAGGGGTTGAGACTGCGGCGGAGCTGACTTATCTGGCTGCGCAGGGTATTGACTGGTTCCAGGGATATTTCTTTGCCCGGCCGCAGCTGGAAGTGCTGCAAACCGAGGCAGAACTGCATTGTTGGCAGAATTAACGCTGCCAACACAGACCGGCCTTGCGCACCTTTCGCCACATCATTGCGATCTCAAAGATTTAATTCCATCTCGACATAAAGCCATCTAAACGCCTGAAAGTCTGTTTTGTTGCTGTTTTTGTAATCTGTCAGTGTTGAGTACTAACAAAAATCGGGTTAGGGTGAGATGAAACTGCAGAAAAAAACGCCAGAGCGCGCCACAAGGCGGCTGTGAGCAACAAGGCAGGCAATGCAACGAGGAGAGTGGGAATATGTCGCAATATGCTGCCTTAAGAGCGAACGTGGGTTTGCTTGGCACACAATTAGGGGATACGGTTCGTAACCAGCTCGGACCGGCGTTATTAGAGCGGATTGAGCAAATCCGTTTACTCGCCAAACAAGCCCGTGCCGGCACTGAACAACAGGATCAACAGCTCAAACAGATCCTGGCCAGCCTGACCGACGATGAGATCCTGCCGGTCGCCCGTGCTTTTGCCCAGTTCCTGAATCTGGCCAATCTGGCTGAACAACATCACACCATCAGTAAAGACGGCGCAGCGTCGATTGAAAAACCACAACCGCTGCAGGAACTACTGACCTTATTAAAAAGTCAGCAGGTCGATGTGGAAAAGACCCGTCAGGCGGTGGCAGATTTATCCATCGAATTAGTCCTGACTGCGCATCCAACCGAAGTGACGCGCCGCACGCTGATTTACAAGCTGACGCAAATTGCCGATTGTCTGGCCCAGCGTGAACAGGATTTAACCGCGCACGAATTGGCACGACTGGACGCCCGCCTCAGTGATTTAATCACGCAGGCCTGGCATACCAATGAGATCCGTGAACAACGGCCAACCCCGGTCGATGAAGCTAAATCCGGTTTCGCCGTGATTGAAACATCGTTGTGGCAGGCGATTCCGGAATTTATCCGCGAACTGGATGAGGCGTTAACGCCGGTGCTCGGCCATGGTCTGGCACTGGATGCAGCGCCGATCCGTTTTTCTTCCTGGATGGGTGGCGATCGCGACGGTAACCCCTTTGTGACGGCCAAAGTCACCCGCCAGGTGCTGTTACTGAGTCGCTGGAAAGCCGCTGATTTATTTGCGCACGACCTGGATATTCTCGGCAACGAGTTGTCGATGAACCCTGCCAACGCTGCACTGCAAGCCGCAGTGCCAGGCTCTACCGAGCCGTACCGGGATTTATTAAAAGTGCTGCGCGGCAAACTGCTGCACACGCGTGACTGGCTGACCGAAGCACTGAAACATGATCGTCTGCAGCGCCCGGATGATTTGCTGTGGCATAACCAGCAACTGCTGGAACCCCTGCTGCTGTGTTATCACTCGCTGCGCGACTGCAAAATGGACGTGATCGCCAATGGTTTGCTGCTCGACACTATCCGCCGCGCCTATGCTTTTGGTCTGACCTTATTAAAACTTGATGTGCGGCAGGAATCCGGCCGTCACACGCAGGTGTTCAGTGAGTTCACGCAATATCTTGGTATTGGCGATTATGCGCACTGGGAAGAGCCGGCGCGGCAGGCATTTTTATTAAATGAACTGGCCAGCAAACGGCCATTGTTCCCGCGGAACTGGCAACCCAGCGCCGAAGTGCGCGAAGTGCTGGATACCTGTGACATTGTGGCGCGCCATGGTGCTGAAGCATTATCCACTTACGTCATTTCGATGGCGGGTAAACCTTCTGACGTGCTGGCTGTGCAGCTGCTGTTAAAAGAAGCTGGCATCAGTTTCCCGATGCGGGTGGCGCCTTTGTTCGAAACGCTGGCGGATTTAACCAATGCGCCGGAATGTATCAGCAAGTTGCTCGGTATTGACTGGTATCGCGGTTATATCCAGGGCAAGCAGGAAGTGATGATCGGTTATTCCGATTCGGCCAAAGACGCTGGCGCTATTGCCGCTTCGTGGGCGCAATACAGCGCGCAGGAAGCCTTGGTGGCGATCTGTCAGCAGGCGAAAGTGCAGCTGACTTTATTCCACGGTCGTGGCGGTACTATCGGCCGTGGCGGTGGTCCGGCGCACGCTGCGATCTTGTCGCAACCGCCAGGTAGCCTCGCCGGCGGCATGCGTGTGACAGAACAGGGCGAGATGATCCGCTTTAAGTTTGGTTTGTCCAAACTGGCGCAGCGCTCGTTGGCCTTGTACGCCTCGGCTGTGCTGGAAGGCGTGTTATTGCCACCACCTGTGCCTAAACCAGAGTGGCGTGCATTAATGGCGCAGCTGGCGACGACCTCGTGCGACGCCTACCGTGCTGTGGTGCGGCATCATCCGGAATTTGTGCCGTATTTCCGTGCAGCGACACCAGAGCTGGAACTGGGGCAGTTGCCACTGGGCAGCCGGCCACCAAAACGCAATCCAAACGGCGGCGTCGAAAGTCTGCGTGCCATTCCATGGATCTTCGCCTGGTCGCAAAACCGCTTGATGCTGCCAGCCTGGCTTGGTGCCGGCTCCGCACTGGCCGAAGCCGTCGCGCAAGGTCAGACTGCGCTGCTGCACGAAATGCGGGCGCAATGGCCGTTTTTCGCCACGCGCCTGTCGATGCTGGAAATGGTTTATCTGAAAGCCGATGCGCAAATTGCTGCATATTATGATGAGAAACTGGTACCAGAACATCTGCTTGGCCTTGGTGCGCAGTTGCGCAGCCAGCTGTCGGCCGACACAGCGTTGTTGCTGCAGCTGATCGACCGGCCGGATTTAATGGCCAACGAAGCCTGGATCCGCGAATCGATTATGCTCAGAAACACTTACGTCGATCCGCTGCATATCCTGCAGGTGGAGTTGCTGAAACGGGTACGGCATGCGCCGGAAACCGTCAATGACAATATCAAACGGGCGCTGATGGTCACTATCGCCGGTATCGCCGCCGGGATGCGCAACTCGGGTTAAACCGCCGTTGTTGAACAAGCCCGTATTTGTCTGTGCAGATACGGGCTTTTTGTTTTTTCGCGCTGTGGTTGATCGGACTGTCTGCCCGGGCGTAACCAGAACAGGGTGTTACAGCAGTACTTTGATGGGATCTTCGCTATGACCACGCTGACCATTTTTTATGACGGTTTTTGTCCGCTCTGTGTGCGCGAGATGGCGCAGCTGCGTCGTATCGATCCAGACGGGCACAAGCTGACGCTGGTGGATATTCAGCAGGCAGAAATAGCGCAGCTGTATCCGCAAATCGATGTGGCAGAAGCGGGGCGTATTTTACTGTCACTGACTGCCGATGGCGTTATTTTGCGCGGGCTGGATTCAACGCATGCAGCCTGGTCTGCGGTGGGCAAAGGTCATCGCACGGCATTTTTACGCTGGCCGCTGATCCGTTGGTTTGCCGATAAAATCTATTTGTGGTTTGCCGCCAACCGCTACCGGGTGTCGTACTGGCTGACCGGTCAGGCACGCTGCGATAGTGGCAGCTGCGCCCGGCGCGACTGATGCTGTTGGTCAGCCGGTGAGGTCTTCAGTTTTTGGCTTTAATGTCCGGTCTTTAAATTCCTGCAAGCCTTGCTGGATCAGACTGTAAGTCTCGTCGATATCCGTGGCGACTTTACCTTCGAGTTTTTTCAGCCCGGTCAGGATATCGCGGGCGTCGGCAAAGCCTTGATCGATCCCTTTACCAATCTCCTGCATAAACTGCTCGAGGCCGTCTTCGTCGTTGAGATCCGGGTTTTGTTCGCGAAACGCCTGATAAAAATTAGTGGCGAAACCCACAATCCGATCGGCGGTGGCCTGGGGCGAAGTGTCTTCGTTGCTGTAAGTTTTATTCAGGCCAGTCTCTGTTGTTGCCTCAGTACTGTTGTCCTGGTTTTGCCCTGCCGGCGACTGTGCGGCCAGGCGTTTTTCGACTGCATCGCTGATCGCCCGATACAGCAAATTCATCGCTTTGTCGTCGGATTGCAGACTTAGTGACAGTTGGTTATCGAGAATAGTTTGATTGAGCTGCCGTTTATTGGCTTCGGACAGTTCACTGGCGCTGGGCTTTTTGCTGGTGTCTTCAACGGGGCTGCTGTTGGCCTGATAGCGGCTGGCGGCGGTACTGACGGTCGGTTGGATACTCATGGTGGCGATTTCCTGACTCAGTTAGACAGACTATAGCTGCGTTATCGGCAGGAAGTTGCCGTTACTTGAGCAAGAATTTGCCGCTGTTGCGGTTTTTTTCAGCAAGGCCGGAATGATCCGGCCTGCCATCGGCTAAATCCGGCTTAGAAACCGGTTTCAAACTGGGCGGTGGCGGATACAGATTCGTAGGTGCCATTGGTATAAAGCACGATAGCGCTGACCACATGCTCCTGGTAAGGCGTAATTTTGAAGTTGCAGCTGGTCGACGTTGCGGAGCAGTTCTGGCCGCCTTGCCAAAGTACCTGCGCCACTGGTGCGGCGAGATTCTGGATGCGGAAATATGCGTTAACCGGGTTGTAGTTCAGTGTGTAATTCATGCCAAAGCAATAGTTGCTCCAGCCACTATTTTGCGTGGTACCGACGCGGCATTCCATATCAGCAGCCTGTGCGGTGCCAGTTGCCATTGCGCCGAGTAACAGTGCGGCAGTCAGTAGTGATTTTTTCATGATATTGTCCCTTGGATGGTTGTTTTACAGAAATAATCAGATGTAGCCCGGAGCTTCCGGTCAGCCAAACGCTAACCCGCCCCGTGGCGATACAACATGTCTCTGTAGTAAAAATCACAACAATATCTGAACTTTATCAATCCTTGGTCGGTTCTGACCTGGCATCGGCTCAGAACGGGCACGCCGGGTATTGGCGTAGCCCTGCCGATGCGGCCTGACGCAGGATACGCTGACTGCTTACCGGTACTGCCAGATCGGGTAAATCGGGTAATGCATCGGCCGGCCGGCCACTAATCACCTCGTATAAAATGTACGCGGTCAGTAAGGCGCCGGCAGGTGCGGCGTGATTGCCATCATCGCTGTGCAGTTTCAGATCAGGGTATTGTTGCAGTACCTGATCCCAAACTGGCCCCACCGGCGCGACACAGGCCGCTTGTTCGGCTGCAATTTGCTGATGCAACCGGAAGATGCGCATGCCTTCTTCATTGTTGCCGGCGCGTGGATGTTCCGGAAACAGCACTGGTGTGACACCGCGGGCTTTCGCCAGCGCAATCCAGCTTTTGGCGCCCGCCGTTGAATAGTTATAGAGGCCGGTGGTCGAGTATTTCTGCGCTTGCAGGATCAGATGGCTCCATTGGCTGTTTTCGAGCAAAGGCCGGCTGACCTGATCGTCGAGCCGTTCGTCCAGATAAGGCGCTCCACCGGCGCGCAGCGCACTGACCGTTTTGCGGGTCCCTTGCTGCAGCAGAACCTGCAAAGTACCCGGCAGATTGTGGCTGCCGGAATGACTGTTACCAAACAGCAGAATTTGCAATGAATTCAGCTGGCGATTATCCGGCACGGCCTGATTGGGGGACGTTTCAGGCAGCGGTTCGGTCGGGACTGTGCTGACCGGGGGCAGCGTTGGCGCAGTCTCGGTTTGTTGTCCGCCGCAGGCTGACAGCACAAGGCAAAACACGACTGGCAACATGGCAGAGCCAACAGTATTCATCGACGTTATCCGGGCATAAACAAGTGAGAACAACATAAATCTGTTCTGCAGTGCATCACTGGCACTCTGGGATCAACGGGGGAAGATTGGGGTCAGCCGGCGGCATGTTGTGTCAATGACTATCCAAGATACCCATTTGCACCGCTTTACGGATCAGCTGGGCGCTGTTATTGACGCCCAGTTTACGCATCAGATTTTCGCGGTGTTTGTCCGTGGTTTTTGGCGACAGATTCAGTTGTTCGGCAATTTGTGCATTGCTGAGGCCATCACAGACCAGCCGCATAATCTGAAACTCCCGCGGCGTCAGTTCCAGACTGACAGCTTCGAGCAAAGTCTGCACTGAAGGCGCGATATAGTTGTCACCACGCATCACCATAGCAATGGCCGTGCGTAATTCGGTCGCATCGCCATTTTTCTGTAGCACCGCATCGGCGCCGGCTTGGGCGACTTGCTGCAACAGTTGGGCAGACTGACTGCCAGTCAACACGATAATCTTCAGTGTGGGCCAGCGCTGCTTCAGATAGTGAATTTCTGCGCCGGTATCGCCGCCTGGCATATGATAGTCCAGTAGCAGCAGCGCAGGTTCTGTCGCCTTTACCGTCGATCTCAGCTCTGCTAGGCTGCTCAGTTCAGCCACCAGCCGGATATCGGCCATGGTCAACAGCAACAATTTCAGACCGTCACGGAAAATTTGATGGTCGTCAGCCAGCAGCAAGCGGATTGGCGCGTTTTGTGGAACTTCATTCATGCCCTGGTACCTGTGGTTATGCTGTCTGTTCAGTGTCAGTTGGTCGCTGCGTGCAGACTGCCTTTGGCACGCGGCCAGTGAAAAAATGCCGCTCAGTGCCTGCACTGAAGCGATTGCTGTACCTGAATCTTTGCAGCAATCGCTGGCCGCGGCAGCAGGGCGCTCTGAACTGATTAGCCTGCAGGTGCAGGCCGCCGGTCCTGCGGTGTTAGCGCTTGGCGTACCTGATGTACAGCGGCTGCGGCTGTATCAATGGCGACAAGACCAATGGCAGCTGATTTTCAGTCAGGATCCGGGCCAACCTTTTGACACCCGCCTCTTAGCAACGCCACGCCTGGCGGTGCCACTTGACCTCAGTCACGGTGAGTATCAGCTTTACCTGAATTATTATATTCATGCCAACGGCCGATTGCAGCCGGTTTTATATAACGCAGATGCCTGGGCGCGGGCACAAATCTGGCAACATCTGCTCAACGGTATGCTGTTGGGGGTGATGCTGACGATGTTAATGCTGGCCTTGCTGTACCGCAGTGTCAGTGAACAGGCCGCGTACTGGGCTTATGGTTTGTTGGTGTTCGGCCATGTGGCGATGCTGCCACAAATCGAAGGTTATTATTTTCAGCTGCTGTGGCCGGACATGCCGCAGCTGAATCAACTGTTGCCATTGTTGTTGAGCAGTCTGGTGATTGGCAGCCACGCGTTGTTTGCTTTTGTGTTTTTCCGTTTACCACAGCGTTATCCGAAACTGACGCTGGCGCACCGTTTGGTGCTGGCGCTGCTGCTGTTGAACTTGCTGGCGGGTGGCTTGTTGCCGAGTGTCGGTGAGCACTACTACGATGAGTTATTGGTACTAGTGTTGATAGCCTTTGCTTACGGCATGCTGGCGGTGCTGACTGCCATCCGCACCCATCGCGATCATCTGGCTGGCGCAACTTTATATTTATTGGGGACGTTCAGCCTGATGGTCTGCACTATGCTGCTGATGGGGCTTGGCGTGCTGGGACTGAATCCTTTTCCTTTTATCGACTTTTTTCAATATCCGAAAATTGGCTTTTTGCTGGAAACCTTGTTTTTCAGTGCGGCGTTGATCAGCAAAATGTGGCAGTTCCGCCAACAACAGACCGAACAGCGGCTGCACCGGCTGGCGGAAGCGGCGCAGTTGGCGCAGGCCGAACAGGAACGCCGGTTTGCTGAGGTTAGGGCCGCCGACAGCACGCTGCGCCTGGCCGCCGCCAGTCACGATATCTCGCAGCCGCTAGCGTCGTTACGGTTTGCCATTGACGTACTGAAACAACAGCAAGCGCAACAACCCCTGGCGGAGCACATTGACCGGACTATTCAGTATGCCCAGACCTTGCTCAGTGACATCATGCAGGAATGCAAACAGAGCCATCAGCCCGGAGAAACCGTGCAACTGGGTGCTTTGTTTCACTTGCTGGCGGCGGAATACCGGCCCTTGGCCGTACAAAAAGGGTTGCAACTGCGTGTGGTGCCCAGTCAGCTGACGCTGGATACTTCCTTTGTGGTATTGAGCCGCATTTTGCACAATCTGCTGGCCAATGCGATCCGCTACAGTCACAGCGGCACTGTCCTGATTGGCGTGCGGCGACGGCCACAGGCACTGGAGATCCAGGTGCTCGACCGTGGACCGGGTTTGTTACCAGAGCAGGTGCAACGGTTACAGCAGGCCTTTGTACAGGGCGGGAATGCGCAGGCTGGCAACGGCGTGGGTTTGGGCTTGTACATAGTGCAGACGTTATGTGCGCAGCTTGGTTATCGTTTACAGGTGCATTCAGTGCTGCGTCGCGGCAGTTGCTTCAGTATTTTGATCCCGCAAGCGGCGAATAAGGAATTTTCCTGATACCTCAGACCGGGCCTGGTCTTTAAGCTGCGCCTCATTCAACAGATAAGGCTGAATGAGGTTTTCATGCAATTAGTTCAACTGTGGCGCGGCCTGATGGCTGCTGCCGATTACCGCCGGCATTGGCGCACATTAACCGGCCAGCCCAAGCTCGATGTGGTGTTTATCTGCAATGTGCGGGATGAAGCCGAGCGCGCATTGTTTTATAAGCCGGGCGCCACGTCGCGTTGCCAGGAAAATGGTCCGCGTTTGTATATCAACGGCGTAGCTGGCCAGATCCGCGGCATTAATTTTACTGCGGCTGAAATGTATAGCCGCGAAGGCCGTAAAGTCGCCAAACTGGCATTTATCGATGCGGTGCGCTGGGCCGAAGCGCAGGGCGCAAAAGTCATTTTGCTGGCCGCCTCGACCAAACGCTTGTTTGGCCGCGATGGGCTGGAACTCAAACAATTATTCCCGCAGCTGATTTTTACCATCGGTGACAATGGCACCGCGCAATTGCTCTGCGCTGACGTTGACCGCGCTATTGCCAGCAGTGGTCTGGCGCGGCCGCGGATTCTGGTGATCGGGCCCTATGGCATTCTCGGCTCCGCGGTCTGCCAGCATCTGCAGCAACAAGGTGCGCATTTGCTTGGTTTCGGTGGCAATGACACCTACTTACGTGAATTTGCTGAAAGCACCGGTATTACGGTGGTGCACGATCTGCGGGACGCCGGACCTGTTGATTTGGTGGTGGCCTGCACCCACAGCGACAGCGCCAGACTGAGTGCCGAACACATCGCGCTGCTGCGTAAAGCCAATCAAAAACTGTTGGTAGTGGATGTGGCAGAACCGGCCAACCTTGACCGTCAGGTCTACCGCAGTGTGCAAAACGACGTGATCCGCCAGGACGCCGGTAATGCCTGGTCCGCTGATTTAAATTATGTCCTGGGCCATCTGACCGCAAAACAGCTGATGCTGGCGCAGGGCACCGTATTTGGTTGTTTCGCTGAAGCGCTGGCGCTGTATCACGCGGTCTATCGTGAACATAATCCGACCGCATTGAGCCGCGACTGGTTTGACGTCAATGCTTTTAATCAAGCGTTGGTGGCAGAAGCGTTTCATTCATTGCGTATTGGTCTGCCGCAACCACATTGTTTTGGTCAGCCGGTCGGTGACTGGACTTTGTGGCACCACGCGCAACCCACCGTTGGGGAGCAAGGCTGATGCGCTTGTTGTCCATGACCGGCCGTCGCCTGGTGTTGGGCTGTTGGGGACTGCTGCTGCTGATCTTCGGCTGGCTGAATCTGCAGGTGGTACCTGGCGGTATTGTCAGCGGCGCTATCCTGCAAACAGAAAACCCTTATGTGCAGGCGCAGCAGCAAGTGGCAGCGGTGCCGGGACTGGCGACCGGCGATACGCTGGGTTTAGTGCTGGCGTTGCCGGATGGCTTGAACCGCGCTGCGATTAGTCAAATCCGCCACATCAGCGACGCGATGGCCACTTTGTTTCCAGCAGCTTCCGTGCTGAGCCTGACTCACAACCTGAATCGCTATCAATCCGACGACCAGAGCCTGAGCAGTGAACCTTATGTGCCGGCGGATCTGACCGCACTGGACCTGCAGCAGCTGAAGATCAGGCTGCAGCAGAACCCGCTGGCGCATGGCACTTTATTGGGCGGCGCACAGACGGCACAGGCGGATTATCAATATGCTCAAATCCTGTTGCAGTTGCCGGCCGGATTTTCTGAGCAGCAGCTCATCGATACTGTCGCCGAATATCTGGAGCAACGCCGCATTCACCCACTGGAATGGTTGTTGTGGAAATCAGATATCCGGCCTGTGGCAGAGTTTGCCAATGTCAGCCTGAGCGGTTGGGCGGCCGGTCGCGGCCTGATGCACTATGCGCTGATTTCTGATGTGCTGTGGTACTGCACGCTGGGGCTTTGCCTGGCCACGCTGGCAGCCTGGCTGGCGCTTGGCAGCTGGCGGCAAGCTTTGTGTAGCAGCGCCGTGATTTTGTTGTCTTTTGTGTTGGTGCGCGGCAGCATCCCGCTGCTGGATGCGCTGGGGCTGGTGATTGGTGCCGGCAGTCAGGCGGAGCCGGTGCGGGAGCGGGTGTATTTCCTGCTGGTGCTGAGCAGCCTGATTGTGTCGGGGATTTCGCTGAATACCCGGGCGCTCGAAGCGTTTAACAGCGCCTGGCGCAATGCCACAGCGTGCGGTTCTGCAGTCGATGCCAGCAAGTGCTGGCAGGCGCTGCAGCTGCAGTTGCCACGTTTTAATCTGGTGCTCGGCATCGCCGCGCTGAATTTCCTCAGTCTGAGTCAGATCGGCATCCGCGGTGTGCTGGAAGTCGGTTTGCTGTCGGCGTTGGGACTGGGTTATCAGCGTGTGCTGGTCAGCACATTATTGCCGGCGCTGCAACTGAGCACACAGGCGCTGCCGGGACAAGGCCGGGTACAGCGTGCTATTCAACAGGCGATGGCCGGGATGACGGCGGCCTCAGTGCGTTTCTGGCTGGCGCGCAGCCCGGCACAGGCGCTGCGACAGGTGCTGTGGGCTGTGCTGTTGTTGTTATTGCTGGTCAGCACGCTGGTGGCGCACGATATGTTGGCGCCCCAGGCCCAGCGGCTGATCCAGGTGCGGGAAAAACCGATAGATTATCTGCCCGACACTATCGTTGACCGGGCCCGGCAGCAATTAAATCAGCCGGCCGGTGGTGGTTTTGCCCAGCTGAGTTATTTTGTCAGCCCGGCCCAGGTGGCAGATGCGCGTTATCCGGCAGTGGCTGATGCGGAGTTTGTGCGAGCAGTGCAGCGCTTACAGCAAAAATTAGCAGCCCTGCCGGATAGCCGTGCTGTGTTGTCAGTGGTGGACCAGCTGGAACTGATGCAACCCATTGCCGGACAATCGACTGCGCAGTTGCATGACCATCTGCAGTTATTGCGCTGGGACCTGGCAGATCCGCGGCTGGCCGATGCCTGGTGGGTCGATCAGGGGCTGGTGTTGTGGCTGGGTCACCCGGCCGACGATTCGGTCAGCCTGCGACAGTATGCTGACGCGGTGCAGCATCTGGTTGCGCAGGAATTTCCGCAATTGCAGCTGCAGGCCTTTGGCAATCTGCACAGCTATCACCAAACCGATTTGTATATCAGTGAACGCAAGCCGCTCAATACGTTGTTGAGTGTGCCTATGGTGCTTCTGCTGACCGCATTGTGGTTCTGGTACGCCAATCGACGCCTGCAACAGCGGCAGGGGTGTTACCGATTGAGTCCACTCGCGGCGGCCGCGGCGTTGTGTCTGCCGTTTGTACTGGCTTATGCCGTGGTTATCGTGGTGATGGCGCTGTTGCAGATCCCGCTTGACCAAGCCACCGCCTGCGCCACTGCGCTGGGGATTAACGCCGCGATCGACTTTGACCTGTATCTGCTGGAGGATTTTCGCAGTGCGCTGGCCGAAGGGCAAAGCCCGGCGCAGGCGCTGCAGTTCAGTATTGGCGAGCGCGGGCCGCTGACACTGCTGGATGCCGGTCTGAATGGCATCGTCTTCAGCTTCTTATTGTTTTCCAGTTTTATTCCGATGCAGCGCCTTGGTCTGCTGATGCTGGTATTGCTCGGCATCTGCGCCAGCGGTGCCCTATTTGTGTTACCGGGTGTGCTGCGCAGTTGCTGCCGGCTGACATCCGCCAGGAGTCTTTGATGAAAAAATTATTCGCGATATTGTTGTGCAGTTTGTTTTTGCCCTGCAGTCAGGGTGGCTCTGTTGATGTCGATATGACCGCCGCTACTGTGATCAACCAGTCCTGGTTGCGTTACCGGCAACTGGCGGCGGCAGAACAGGAACAGCTGCGGCTGACCGTAACCCGGCTTGGCGAAGCGGGTCAGCAAAAACAACTGACGCGCTGGACCCGCTATGTGCAAAGTGGCGAACAGGTGGTGCTGAAATTCATCAGCCCGGCGGCCGATGCCGGTCTGGGTTTATGGCTGGACCGCGCTGACCGCTCGGCGCAACAAATCTGGTTACGGATGCCCAGCTGGGTCAAGGCGCGCCGGGTCAATGGTCAGCGTCAGCAACAGTATTTTGCCGGCACAGATCTGACGTTTGAAGACAATGCCGAACTCAGTGGTGAAGATCCAACGGCTTATCAATACCGCATCCTGAACCAGAGTAATCAGGGCTGGTGGATTGAAGCACGGCCTAATGTCGGCTCGGATTCGGCTTATGCCAAACGCGAAATTTGGCTGGACCCGGATTATGCCATCAGCCGCATCGACTATTTCAACCGCCAGGGACTGCTCGTCAAAACCTTGCAAAACAAAATGCTGCAGAAATATCCACAAGGCGGCTGGCGGCCGAACCGGGTCGAAATCGACAACCATCTGGAGCAACGCCAGACGGTGATTGAAGTGCGCGAGCGACGGTTTGATACCAGTCTGGCCAGCCAAATCTTCAGCCAGGAGTTTCTCAGTGACTAGCATGCGTTGCTGCGTCTGGTTGCTCTGTTGTAGCTTGCTGCCGGCACAGGCGGTGGCGGATCAGCTGCGCCAGCAATTGCAATGGCAGCTGGGCTGGGTGCCGCAGCTGCAGCAAGGTCAGTACCGCTTGCGTTACGACAACGATATGCAACTCACGCTGAATACCCGCTGGCAACTGCATGCTGCGGTCCGCTTGCAGCAGGACAGTGTGCAGCAGGAAAGCGCTGCGGCGGGGTGGTGGGGCAGCACCCGACCGGCATTCTTCAGTCTGCAGCAGTTCAGACTGAAATATCAGCACGAGCAGCACAGCCTGACACTGGGACGGCAAATCATTGACTGGCGTCAGACCGATACTGTGTCCGTAGCCGATGTCTGGACTGTGCCGGATCAGCAGGACCTGACCGACACGGCACAACAAGCACAGCCGGCCCTGCGTTGGGTATGGCACGCCAATGTGGACCTGCCTGCATTGGAAATGGTTTATAGCCCGGCAGCGGTTGCGCCCTGGTTGCCGGACGGTGTGTTTGCCCTGCAACGGCCGGCATTAAGCAAAAGACCTGAACAGGCGCAGCGCGGCGTTCGGCTCAGCCAAACGCAAGGCGCCGTGCAATGGTCGTTGTTTGGTTATGACGGCGTCGATTTGTTACCAGCTTTACTGCCGGCGCCATTCATTCCGGACTGGTTTTATCCGGCCCAGCAAGTGGCTGGCGCGACAGCGCAGACTCAGCTGGGCAGCTGGATGTGGCGCGCCGAACTGGCCAAGATTCGCCAGCAAATAACGGCCGGTGCGGCGCCTGAGTCACAGCACGGGCGTTATTGGCAGTATGTGGTTGCAGCTGAACGTGAATGGTATGGCGAGCAGTCGCAGTGGCTTCTGTTGCTGCAATACAGTGACGAAAGCCGGCGCCAGCTAATGCCGGTGGCCTCTTTGTATCCCGATTTTGGCCGGGTATTTCGTCGTCAGCTGCTCGGAAGGCTGCAATATGATCCGACCGGCGATTTACAGACCCAATATCAACTGGAATGGGCCTGGCAGCCGGCACAGCAGGCCAAGGTAGTGAAACTGCGGTATCAGACCCGGCTCAACCCGCAAACCGAGTTGCAACTGAGCTGGACGGCCTTTAGCGGCAGCGAGCACAGTGTCTGGGGCCAGTACCGGCAACAAGATCTGTGGCAAGCGACATTGCAATGGTTTTTCTAGCCGTTGTTTGTTGGCAAGGCGGGCAATAAAAAAGGAGCTGAAATCAGCTCCTTTTTTCATACAAACATGCGACGTGCGATCATCGCGGGACGGATTTAGAAGAAGTTCTTCTTAAATTCGACGCCGATGATCCGTGGTTCGTTGACAAAACCGGTGTTGTTGTTGAAATCAATCGCACCTTTGACGTTGTCTTCGTCGGTGATATTGCGGCCAAACAACGCCACTTCATAGTTACCGTCATAGTTCATGTAACCGATGCGCAGACCGGCTTCCTGATTGTCGTCGACGACAAATTCTTTGGCTTCGTACAGGAACAGGTTGGTTTCACCCTGGAACGCGATATCGCCGTAGATGTAGATCTCACCGGTTGGCACCGGGAAGTCATACCGGCCATTCAACGTCAGAATGGTTTTTGGGGCTTGCGGGAATGGGTTGCCATCCACAAAAGCACGGCCTTGCGCATTCAGTTTGTCAGTTGGCGTACAGGCACCTGAACCACAAGTTGCGGCAAGCAAGTTGGCATCTTTCAGTTCAGTGTCGTTGTAGCTGAAACCGCCGCCTAAGGTCAGGCTAGACGTTACACGCCAGTCGGCGTCTACTTCAAAGCCATAACCTGTGCCTTTGTCGGCATTGAGCAGCGCGTTGCCTTGTGATGCACCACCGATCGCGGACAATTGAATGTCGTTGATGTTGTAGTAGAACACCGCACCGTTTAAGCGCAGCGTATTACCTAGCAGGTCAGCTTTGGCACCAAACTCAACCGAATCAATAGTTTCTGAGTCAGCAACAGACGGATTGCCTTCAAAGGCCAGATCACGGCCTTGAATAGAATGGGCGCGGAAACCATGCGCCAGGCGACCAAAGACTGAATAGTTGTCGGTCACGCGGTAGTTAGTTGCCAGTTCCCAGCCGATTTCATCGTCATCGACATCAACCGGCGCATATTTCTGAATTTGCGCAGCGCCAATCACCAACGCGAAGCCGTCGACGTTTTGCTCACCGACAGTGAAGCCTTTTTCATCGTAGGTGTAACGCACGCCCGCGGTGACATCCCAACGGTCAGTCAGGTTGTAAGTGCTTTGACCAAATAGCGCCCAGCTGGTGTTTTCATGGTACACAGTGGTGGCACCAAAGAAACCGTCGACGCTGGTCACGCCAAACGAAGAGTCAAAGTAATAAGCACCAACCTGCCAGTCCACGTCGCTTGCTGTATCGCTGGCCACGCGGAATTCCTGGGTGAACTGTTCTAAATCTTTTAACTGGTCTTCAGTGACGGCCTGGAATGGGATAAAACCCGGACCTGCTTCTGTACCACCGTCAATATCGCCTTTCCCTTTACCATCAGCATTTTCCTGTGCGGTAATAGAGGTAAATGTCATGCCGCCGGATAAATCAATATCAAGCTTCAATGAGGCGCCGAAGTTGTCATATTTCTGGAAGTTATTGCCGCCATCATTGTAAGACACGGTATCACGGTCGTAATTCCCGTTCAGACCGCTGCTGCCTTTATCAAACACGTTGGCGCGGAATACTGACGAAGTACCGTCCAGTTTGCGGCCATGCACGTTTAACAGCGCTTCAATATCGCCACTTTCGTACAGGAACTGCACGCGACCGGCTTTCTCATCGAAGCCGCCCATCACGTCTTTTTCTTTTTTGAAACTGTTATCGATGTAGTCATCGCGATTTTGTGACAGCACAGAGACCCGGGCTGAGAGTGTATCGCTGAGACCACCACCGGCCGCACCCTCGAAATTCATCGTGCCGAGGTTACCGACCGACAATTTGGTATATGCATCAAAATCCTGCCGTGGTTTGGCCGTATTGAACTTGATGATACCGGCTGTGGTGTTGCGGCCGAATAAAGTGCCTTGTGGGCCGCGGATCACTTCTACCGCTTCCATATCAAATAATGGGAAGCTTTTGAGGATCACGTTTTCCATCACCACGTCGTCCATGATGATGGACACTGGCTGAGAAGCGGCCAGGTCAAAGTCGGTGTTGCCGAGGCCACGGATATAAAAACGTGGCGCGGCACGGCCGTTTGATGATTCTGCATACAAGCCTGGTACTTTGACCGCTAACGCCTGAATGTCATCACCGCCGGCAAAAATCGCATCGAATTTCTCGCCGCCTAAAGTGGCAACAGAAATTGGTACTTCCTGGGTGCTCTGGACGCGTTTTTGCGCTGTGACTGTAATACGCTCAAGTTGCTGATCGTCCTGTTTGGCTTTGTCACTTTCCTGCGCCATTGCAACAGGAGAAAGACCAACAGCAGCTGCAAATAATGCCGCATGGATCTGCATGGCTAACACAGAATGTTTGCTTTTCATCAATGGATTACCCTTAGGTGTTTGTCTGTTATAGAGAAAGCGTCTTTGCGCTTATGCCGCCGGAGCAGATATCGCTGCCTGCTAAGGTGTAGCAGGCCGAACCACATCTGTCAGCTGAGTTCAGGTTTGGAGTGACCACGCACCTGAGAAAACGGCGGCTCAGTATATCAGCATCTGCTTGATATCGCTGTAATTACCGAAAAACGCTGATATTCGCTGCTAATTGGTGTGATTTGTGTGGCAGCAAGGTAAACAG
>JAIXSW010000558.1 GCA_027484495.1 Gammaproteobacteria bacterium | reverse complement strand
TGAACAATGGGCTTCCTTTTGAGTTGTTGCGGGCAGTTTGGGGTCAGGTTGTTTGGCTTGGCGGTTTAGGTGAAATCCCGTATAACAAGCGCATATCTTTCCACGCGGATTGTCGCATCCATGCAGCTGACTGAACAACATCACCCTGAGTTTGGCGACATTGCCAAACAAAAAATAGCCGAATTCAATGCCTTACACTGGGACGCCAGCCTACGGCAGCCGCTCGGCCTCGCTATCCATGATGACGACGGCACCTTGTTAGGCGCCTTAGCCGGCCGCACTTTTGGCAACTGGTTTTATCTGGAATCGTTTTGGCTGGCACCCGAATTACGCGGCAAAGGCCAGGGTTCCGCGCTTTTGATGCGTGCCGAGCAAATCGCCCGCGAACGCGGCTGCCGTTATGTCGTGCTGGACACTTTAGATTTTCAGGCGCGGCCTTTTTATGAAAAACACGGCTATCAACTGCAATGGACCCAGCAGGACTACCCTTTCGCCGGTGGTGCTAAGTATTTTATGAGCAAAGTGCTTTAGGTCGCCCTGTCAGTGCCAGGCCAACTGCTGGTCACAAGTGCTGGTCACAAGCCAGGCTTGTTTGGATAAAAGCTTTCTAAATAGTTGGCATATCGTGGCAAACCCAACACCGCCACCACTGCGTTCGCCCGTTCGCGCCTCCCGCGCTCACTCTTGATCGCTCACTCCGTGGATGCCGATGTTGGGTTTGTTGGGGTTTGGGAATAGCAGCTTTGAGCGAATTGCGGACATTTGCCTAATTGTGTACGCCACTTGGTGGCCAGCACGCTGACGCTTGCCGTACCTACCGAACCGCTATGTATAGTAGGTACGCGCAAGCGAAGCGCCGCCGTACATGACGATTAAAAATGTCCGCAACTGGCACAAAGCGACGATTCAAATGAACTCGAAACAACCGTTTGCCGGCTTTACCTGACAAATATAGACGCTCCATTAAATTGCCAGCCCTGCTGATGAACATTGCACACTTTTACGGGAAATGACTGGGCGGGCTGTTGGCGATTTTGCGCAGTTTGGAACGAAAAAAGGACATCGGTTTGGTGTGTGCTTTCGGGAAGATACTCTGGAAAGTTTCTAACTTTGACATCAATTGTTTTTTGGGATGTCGAATTTGTTGTCGGATTTTTTTGTTCTGATACCGATTAGCAAGACAAAAGGGCCAAGCAACCAAATGTAACTGGCGAATAATCTAATAAAAAACCACTCAGGATCAATGCTTTTGAATATATAACTACCTTTGTATATTATTCTTCCGTCGTGATATGTATTGGTTGCGGTAGCAAGAAAAAACAAAATCACTACAGCAATTAAAATGCGAACACACCAACTAATATAAACATTCTTGAATTCAATTAACTTCATTTTTATCACTTTTCTTCTGTCCCGCTCTTTTACCATCTGGGGGGATACTCCCAGGACATAAACCCGATTTCATATACGCTCAGACGTTAACATCTCCGCAACCGAAGCAAAAACTTGTTAGTGCTATCGAGGGTTTTCCAGAGCCAAGTTTTGTTGGGGCTTTGAATACCCGTTTCGGGCGAATTGCAGTCATCGAATATGGAGCATTGTACGGCGACGCTATCGCTTGCCGGTACCTACGATCTCAATCAGCGAGCGAGTAGATACACGCAAGCGCAGCCCGCTGAGCGTCACACGCCGTACACGTTATCCCCGAATAGTTGTACGTGTATGTAACTGCCACAAATGAACTCGCAAAACGGCCGGTCGATTACAAAAGCAGACCGTCAGCCGCAGGGATAGCGGCTGACGAGCCTACATGGATGTATTCACGGCGTGTCTGCGTTGTAGTCGTCCGAGCCGTTTCCCGCAGATCCTTACCAAACGTTTATGACTTCAATGCATAAGCAACTAACAGCAAACAACACACCGCACGCCCCCCCAATCAAGGCTCAATCCGGATCTGCTTAATCAGCACCGGCAGTTTCGGGCTATGAAACGCAATGGGTTTTGCCCCAGGATTGTCGATCCATTTTTCGTCGACTGGCAGTGCGGCAAAGGCATCCAGTACTTTGTCGCCGTCGCTGAGCTGGCCGAAATTGGTGTATTTACCGTCGAGATGTGCGCGGCGTTCTAAGCAGATAAAAAATTCGGTGCTGCCGCTATTGGGGTCTTCGTCGCGCGCCATGCCGAGGCTGCCGCGGATGTGGGGTAACTTGTCGGAGAACTCGGCCGGGACGCGGTATTTCTGATGGTCCGGATGATTGTCGTCATTGATACCGGCCTGGGCGACGTGGCCTTTGACTACGCGGTAAAAAGATTTGCCGTTGTACCAGCCGGCTTTGGCCAGTTCGATAAAACGGGCGGTGGTTTGCGGCGCCGCTTGCTGGTGCAAATCAAACTTCATTGTGCCTATCGTGGTTTCAATCACGGCGGTTGGCGCCGCCTGTGCCACACCAACACCAGCGCCAACACCAGCCAAACCGAATAACAACACCGCACTTTTCAACAGCTTCATCCGCTTTTCCTTGTGGTTTATTGCAATAAAATAGTGATTTGATTGGTCTGGCCTTTGGCTTCCTGCGCGCCAAACGGCAGCACCAGATCTTCTTTGCCATCATCGTTTAAGTCATTGACCAGCAAGTTAATGGCGCGTTTTGGCAGCTTAATATTCTGCCGCGTGCTTTTATCAGAAAACAGCTTCGCGCCAACCGGTGCGTAGCTACGCAAAGT
>JAIXSW010000054.1 GCA_027484495.1 Gammaproteobacteria bacterium | reverse complement strand
GTCGTTTAAATGCACGTAAGCTTGAAACATTTGAGTCGTACTATCGATTAATTCATCAAAGTGCAGAAGAAAACGAACGGCAATTAGCTATTGATGCATTAACAACACATGAAACCTATTTTTTCCGTGAACCGAAACATTTTGAGTGGCTAAAAAATTTTCTTCTTACAGAACGGCGCCAAGGCAGCTTAATCCGCATATGGAGTGCTGCAGCTTCAAGTGGTGAAGAAGTTTGGAGTATCGCCATGATGTTAGCTGATTGTTTGGGGATTGATGGTGCTTGGCAGTTGGTGGGCAGCGACATCAGTCAACCAGTGATTGATAAAGCAAAGACCGGTCATTACGTCATGCAGCGGTGTGAAGGGATACCCATTAGTTATTTGAAGAAGTATTGCCTGAAAGGGCAAGGGATACAGTTGAATACGATGCTGCTGCTTCGCGAGTTAAGGCAGCGAGTGTCATTTAAGCTGATCAACTTAAATGCAGAACTTCCTAGTTTCGCGCCATTAGATGTGATTTTTTTACGCAATGTACTGATTTATTTTGATAATGAAACGAAGAAACAAGTGGTACAACGTTGTGTTGAGCGTTTGGTCACAGGTGGTTTTTTGATTGTGAGCCATTCGGAAAGTTTAAACGATGTGAACTTAAATCTGGTCCTGGTTCAGGCTGGTGTGTACCAAAAAATTTCTTAATGATTGGCATTTTCGATTCTAGGTGTGAAATGACAATACAAGTGATGTTAGTTGACGATTCGGCAGTGGTTCGGCAAGTCCTGACTCAGGTATTTAATAATACTAGTGGCATCAATGTTATGGATATTGCTCATGACCCAATTATGGCCATGGAAAAGCTTAAAAAGCATTGGCCAGATGTGATTGTGTTGGATATAGAAATGCCAAAAATGGATGGCATTACGTTTTTGAAACATATTATGTCAACACGACCAACCCCCGTGGTTATTTGTTCATCTTTGAGCCAGAAAGGTGCGGATATCAGTATCAGTGCCTTAGCTGCCGGTGCCGTCGATATCATTGCGAAACCCACAGGTGGGGTGAAGGCATTTTTAGAAGAAAATAGCAAAATGCTCATTGATGCTGTCCGTGGGGCCGCCCAAGCAAAGATGCGTCAAGTCAGATCCGATTCTGTTGCTCCCCCTCAGCAAAAAACATCGCAAAACAATCAAGTTATCCATTCAGTGACAGCAAAGCTTAAAGCTGATGTGATTTTGTCGGCGCCGACAGGTAAAGAGTTATTTCAGACCACGGAACGAATTGTCGTGATTGGAACTTCTACCGGCGGAACGCAAGCATTAGAAGAAGTATTGACTAAGTTGCCAACCAATTGCCCCGGTATTGCAATTGTTCAGCATATGCCGGAGCATTTTACCGCTGCGTTTGCAAAGCGACTTAATTCTATTTGTGAGATTGAAGTCAAAGAAGCCGTCGATGGTGACCGGATCTTGCCAGGAAGAGCGATCATCGCGCCGGGTGGTCGGCATATGACCGTTAAACGAAGTGGCGCATTTTATCATGTGGAGATTATTGATGGGCCACCGGTCAGTCGACATCGACCTTCAGTTGATGTGCTGTTTCGTTCAGCTGCAAAATCCACTGGGCGAAATTCATTGGGTATAATTATGACTGGCATGGGAGATGACGGCGCAAAAGGTTTGAAAGAAATGCGTGATTCAGGGGCTCACACGATAGCGCAAGATGAACAAAGTTGTGTGGTTTTTGGGATGCCCAAGGAAGCGATTAAACTAGGGGCTGCAACAGAAGTGATGGCGCTGAACCAAATTGCAAAGTCTATTTGTAGCTATCGATAACAGGAACATCATGACAGACGTGATAGTAACAAAGGGTTGTAAGTTTAAGTCAGTGATGATCATTGATGACTCTGTCGTACAGCGCCAGCATGCAATAACTGTTTGTGCGCAATTAGGTTTAACGACGGTGGCAGAAGCGGTCGATGGCCAAGATGCTCTCCAACAAATCAGTCAATTAAATCCTGTTCCTGATTTGCTATTGATTGACCTTGAAATGCCAGTCATGGATGGGATTAGTCTGATTCAGCAGCTCGCCGAGCGAAAGTACTTCTTTTCCATATTAATTTTAAGCTCAAGAGAAGTTTCTTTGATTTCATCGGTTGAAACCATGGTAAAAGCCTATGGTTTACCTATTGTTGGTGCACTGCATAAGCCATTGCTTAGAGAGCAAATGCAGCGTGTGTTGAATAAATATGAGCAAAAAACCTCAAATAATCCCCAAGTTAAGAGTTCATTTGAAAAAGCAATTGTCACAACTGCTGATCTTGAACGTGCGATTGAACAGAAGCAGTTTATCGCTCACTTCCAACCGAAGGTGTTGATTGCCAATGGTTTAATAAAAGGTGTCGAAACCTTGATCCGTTGGCAACATCCAGAAAAAGGCATGATTTATCCAAATGACTTTATTCCTCTGGCAGAAGCGAGTGGTCTGATTCATCAAATTACACTCCAAG
>JAIXSW010000320.1 GCA_027484495.1 Gammaproteobacteria bacterium | reverse complement strand
GTTATGCCTACTGACGACCATCGTGTGACGAGCAACAGCTGCATTGGCCGTACCCACTTTTGCCATTCAATCGTAGATACGGCCACCACCCGGCGTGCTATTGCGCGCCGCCACAGATCCCATTACCTTCGTTCTCGGTCAAACGAACTCTGGCCAGCTGGATTTGCAGGCCTTTGCCGGCGCTAATCAGCAATGGATGACTGATTTTGGTTAGGTCAAAGGCTTTGTTGTTCTCGGTAAAACAGCGCAGCGGGATCTTCAGTTGTTGCCAGCCTTTCGCTTGTTGTCCAGCAAAGTAAGCGCTGAAATCGAGTACGGTTTCACAACCTGGCTGATTAGCGCTGCAGCGCATGCCGAGCTGTACTTTGCCGTTTTGTTCCGGCATTGCCAATAACTGATACTCCAGCTCCAGCACCATATCGCCATTGGCCTGGCGGGCCAGGTCAATCTGTTGCTGCTGGGCATGGGCAATAACAGCTGTGGCTGGTGCGTTGAATGTCAGTAGTATTGAGTCTTCCTGCTGCAGCCGATCTGTTGCTTTGCTGGTCAGAGCGCCGCTGGCGGATTGCTGCTGCGGATCTGTCACCACAGTTACAGCATCTCCTTCCAGTAACTGCAACTGCCATGGACTCACTGCTTTGCCCGCATGCAGGTAACGGCTGAAGTTCACCACCAAATCGGCGCTGATGCCAGAGTTTTCGCTGAGTTTAGCGACCACAACATCATCCTGATAATTCAGGCCATAACCAAAAGCGAATTGTGGTTGGTAGTCGGCGTCGCCGATATTCAGCGGCTTGCCGGTCGCATCGGCCGGCCAGGAAAATGGCAGTTTGCCCTGGAAATCAAACCGGACTTTGCCATCCGGCGCTCGTACCAGCACATCGGCGATAGCGCCGCCTTCAGAGCCCGGTCAAAACGCCGCGACAAAAGCGTCGGACTGGTTCAGCTCTGGATTCACCCACAAAGGCCGGCCAGACAAAAACACTGACACGGTTGGAATACCCTGCGCTTTTAATTCGGTCAGTACCTGCAACGCGCGGCTGTCGTCAAAGGCCAGGTGAGCGCGGTCACCGACAAATTCGGCATAAGGTTCTTCACCAAACACCACCACGGCGAGATCCGGTTTGCTGGTAAAGCGGCCGTTTTCACTGAGTTCAACGCTGCCACCACCGGCTGCCAGCGCGCCTTGAAGGCCGGCATAAATCGATTCGCCATTGGGGAAGTCGCTGTTTTTATTGCCGGCACCTTGCCAGCTTAAGGTCCAGCCGCCGCTTTGTTTACCGATATGGTCGGCGCCATCCCCGGCCAGTAACACTTTGCTGCCTGCTTTGATTGGCAGCAGCTTCTGGTTGTTTTTCAGCAGTACCAAGGATTTACGCGCTGCTTCGCGCGCCACCGCCCGGTGTTCTGCGCTCCCCAACAAATCAAACTTGCCGGCGAGCGGACGTTTGGACGGTTGTACCTGCTCAAACAAGCCCATTTCGGCTTTGATCCGCAGCACGCGGCTGACCGCTTCGTCGAGGCGGGCTTGCGTAATACGGCCGTCTTTGACCTGCGCCAGCGTATTGTCGTACAGCTTCTGCCAGCTGTCCGGCGCCATAAACATATCAAGGCCGGCATTTAACGCATTGGCACAGTCGGTCGGCGTGCAGCCTTTGACCTGGCCGTGGCCGTTCCAGTCGCCGACGACAAAGCCATCAAAACCCATCCGGCCGACCAGCACGTCGCTGAGCATTGGCTGGAACCCATGCATTTTTTCGCCGTACCAGCTGTTATAAGACGCCATTACCACGCGGGCACCGGCCTTGATCGCGCTGTAGTAGGGCAGGCCATGCAGGTCACGTAAGTTGGCTTCGCTATGCTGATTGTCGCCCTGATCTTTGCCGTCAATGGTGCCGCCATCGCCCAGGAAGTGTTTGACGGTCGCCAGCATGTGGTTACCGCGCAGGAAGTCGGCGCTACCGGGTTCGCCCTGAATGCCCTGCAGAATTTCCGGCGCGTAGGAGGCGACCAATGCCGGATCTTCGCCATAAGATTCGTAAGTGCGACCCCAGCGGTCGTCACGCACGACGGCGATGGTTGGGGCGAACGTCCAGTCGAGGCCGGTCACCTGCATTTCAATCGCCGTCACCTGACCGATTTTGCGCAGCAGCTTTGGTTCGCGCATCGCGCCTAAACCAATGTTATGCGGGAAAATAATGGCGCCTTTGACATTGCTGTGACCATGCACCGCGTCTGTGCCCCACATCACCGGAATATAAGGCCGGCCATCGCTGGTGTCGGTACTGGCTTGCCAAAACGCGTCGGCCAGTTCCAGCCAGGCTTTGGGGCCAACTCTGTTGTCACGGCCGGGCGCTGAATTCCCGCCGTTCAACACACTGCCAAGATAATACTCGCGCACTTGCTGTGGCGTGACTGAGGCGATGTCAGCCTGAATTAATTGACCAACTTTTTGCTCTGGACTCATTTGCGCCAGCAGCGCTTTGATTTTCTCCTCGACCGCTGGTTGGCGGGCGATAGGGGACGGTTGCAATGGCCAGTTTTTCGCTTCGATTTGCGGCACTTTCGCTGCTTTTGCTTCAGCCGCAGGATCTGTCGCCACTGCGGATGTTTCGGTCGCTACAGCGGATGTAGTGGCTGGCTCTGGCGCTTTGCCACAGGCACTTAAGGCCAGGCTGGCGGACAGCAATAAGCCGGTGCTGAAGTCTTTGTTCATGGGTTCTCCTGATAAATTCGGCTGTGGTGCCACGCTGGCCTGTTTTTTCATGGGGCGCTACGGCTTATAGTTCACGGACTGGCATAACTGACGGCAACCCGGCTTTGTAAAGCGCGGACAGCGCTGACATCCTGCACTGCGCCACCGATGTTAAACCCACCGCGCAGGCGCAGATCAGCCGACGAACTACCAATCATCACACGGATGTCACCGGGTTCGACCACCCAGCGCATTTGGTTGTCGAGAAAGGCCAGTTGATTGACCGGCAGATTAAATTGCACCTGTGCGGTTTGGCCGGGTTCTAAACTGACGCGGGCAAAGCCTGCCAGTTGTTGCACCGGTCTGGTTAAACTCGCCACCGGGTCCTGCACATAGAGTTGCACCACTTCAGTGCCGGCACGCTGACCGCTATTTTTCAGCTGAAATTTAATCAGCGCTGCACCACCTGCTTGCACCTGTGGCGTGCTGATGCTCAGGTCGCTGTAGCTGAATTCGGTGTAACTCAGGCCATGGCCAAATGGATACAGCGGGCTGATGTTGTCGTGCAGATAACCGCGACTGCTGGACGCTTTGTGATTATAAAAACTTGGAATATGGCCGGCGCTGCGCGGGAAGGTGAGTGGCAATTTGCCGGATGGGTTCACGTCGCCAAACAGCATATTGGCAAGCGCTGTGCCGGTTTCTTGCCCCAGATACCAGGCCTCGACAATCGCCGGCATTTGCGTGGCGAGGCTGCCGAGCGTCAGCGGCCGGCCATTACTGAGCACCAGCACCACTGGTTTATTGCCGGCGGCGGCCTGTACTTGTGCGGCCAGCAGTTGCTGATCGGCGCTCAGTTCCAGCGTGGTGCGATCGCCTAAATGTTTGTCGGCCCAGGCTTCGCGGGCCAGCCCTTCGTTTTCACCGAGTACCAGCACCACGGCGTCGGCGGTTTTCGCCAAAGCGACTGCTTCGGCGCGCAGCCGGGCGTTTTCTATCGGATCTGCCGCCACAGTATCGTCATGGTTCCAGCGCAGCATCGAATAAGTGCCGGCGTGCTGGCTACGCTGCTGGAGGGCGGCGGCCGCAGCGGCTTGCAGCGCATTGGTGCTGGAGGTGTCGGTAGTGTCTGTTGTTGAAGCGGCTGTGGCTGCGCCTTTCGTCTGTAGAAAGTTGTTCGTGGTGATGCGGGCGCCGCGGGCAAAACTGACTTTGGCTTTGCCCTGCCGTTTGACCTGCAGAGCCTGCTGCAGGCCCTGCAGCACATTGACGGTCTGTCGCGGAATACTGCTGTAACCGCCTAATAAGGTTTCATCAGCATGCGGGCCTATCACGGCCAGATGCCGGATTTTACTGGCATCCAGCGGCAGCGTAGCGCTGCCCCCCAAAGCTGAAACGCTGTCATTTTTTAACAGCACAATGGATTTTTCAGCGATGCTTTGTGCCAGTTTGCGGCTTTGCGCACTACCAAGAGCCTGATCTGCCTCTGCAACCACGACGTCCTGCTGTTCAAACAAACCAAGGCGAAATTTTAACCGCAGCACCACCCGCACCGCGTCGTCAATCACCGCCAAGTCCAGCGCGCCGCTTTTGACTTGTTCTGCCAACAGCGGATAGGTTTTGGGATCTGGGGTTTCCATATCGACGCCGGCCAGCAAGGCCGTTTTGGCGGCTTCGGCATCATCGGCATAAAGCTGATGGCGGCTGCGCAGTTCCTGAATGGCAAAATAGTCACTGACCACAGCGCCCTGAAAACCCCATTGTTTGCGCACCACATCGCGCAGCAACGGTTGATTGATATGTGACGGCAGCCCGTCTATTTCGTTATAAGACGGCATAATACTGGCCGCATGCGCCAGCTTTACGGCGGCTTCAAACGGCGTTAAAAACACCTCGGCCAGTTCCCGCGGTGCAATATGGGCCGGTGCTGTGTTGACGCCCGC
>JAIXSW010000618.1 GCA_027484495.1 Gammaproteobacteria bacterium | reverse complement strand
TTTGCCCCTGCCCACGGCGGCGCATCGCCGGCAATACGGCATGCACCAGGGCAAAGCTGGCTTCGACATTTAGCTGCAGTAATTTCTGCACGTCCGGCCAGGTCTCACCGGCATCGTCCGCGCCGTGGTTGATGTTGATGCCATGATTGAGGATCACCAGATCGAGATCCTGCGTCAGCAACTTGTCGCACCATTGCTGGCGTGCCGGCAGATCCGTCAGGTCCAGGACCACCAGCTCCGCACTGCAGCCCTGTTGCTGCAGCCAGTCAGCTTGCTGCGTCAAAATAGCCTGATTGCGGCCCTGCAAACAAAAATGCCGCCCCGCACGCGCGTACTGCCGCACCAGCGCCTGACCAATAGCGCCGGTCGCGCCGGTAATTAAAATCCGTTTTATTGCATCGTCGCGCATAATTCCTCCAACGGGCTCTGTGCCCGGCACAATGCGGCCACGCTTTGCGTCACCAACAAAGACAAGCCAGGCTCCGCATATAAACTGCCATTGAGCTGCGTGCAATATTTTAGTACCGCTACGAACGCGGCCAACAGCGCCGCATCTGCGGCTTGGCCCTGCTGCCAAAAATCAGCCAGACAGCCCTGAAAGGTCAGGCCAGGCAGACTGTATAAAGCGTTACCTAAAGCCAGCACCGGGCAGCCAGCCTGCAACGCCTGCAGCCCCACGGTACTGTTCACCGTAACGACACCGGCGCAGCTCGGCAACCAGAACGCCAGATCACCGCTTTGTACATAGTGCACGCGGCCCTCTAAGCCGAGCTGTTGCACTTGCCGACGCAGATAGGCGCCGTAATTGACCCAACCAGTATCGAGCGGATGATTTTTTACCAGTAAATGACTGCCATCTGGCGCCTGTTGCTGAAAATTGACCAGCACTGTGCTGATCAACTCACGCATATCAGTAAAAGTGGAATGCCGGCGGATCTGTGCGTCACCATCGAGCTGCAACGGCAGCAGATACCAGTGTTTGCCCGCTAAGGCTGCAAATACCGGCGCGTCCTGACGCGCAAACCAGCGCTGCGCCGGCAGGCGCCACATATAACCCAAATATTCCTGCGGCGCACACTGCAATGCGTGATTGCGATAACGCGGGTAAAACAACGGGTTCCAGAAATTACCACAGTGATACAGCACATCATGCAACGCCCGCAGCCAGAACGGATTGGCAAACGTCTGTAAGACCGGCACTTCTGGCTGCTGCGACGACAGCTTTGCAGCAGCCTGCAGATACCATTGCGGCTCACGCGGCAACAACGAGTCAGCATTAACGCCTTCACGCTCCAGCGTCACCCAATAAGGCCGGAAATAACCTTCTTCAAATACAAAATTGCGCACACCGGCCGTGCGGCCAGCAAGCAGCGCTTGCTGATGCAGCGGTCGTTGATCACCAAATAAAACCTGGTCGGTCACGCCATGCTGCTGATACAGCTGCTGCAAATAAGCTGGCAGCTGTGCCGGTCGGCCACGAAAACTCAAGGCCGGCAACGGCCAGTGATACCAGCTATCCCCAACATTAAAATTCAGTTTGATCACCCGATGGCCAGCAGCTTCCAGCGCTGTGGCCAGGCGGCGGAAAAATGGCGAGCAGACACTTTGCAACAGCAGAAAACAACGAACTTGCTGTCGCACAGTCTCAGCCCGATCAGTCACGATGTTCGAGCACAATAGCCCGGATCAAATGTACCAAGGCAGCTACAAACAGAATAAAAAAGCTAAAAACCAGCCAGTTGTAAGTCCGTCTGGGTTCGGTTGAATACTCGGGCAGACTGGGTTGTTGCAACACAGACACCTGTTTCAGCTTACGCGAAGCCTCGACCCGGGTGGTTTCAAGCGCCAGCAAGGCATTAGAATACAAGTTCAGGGCAAATTCGGCCTTCAATTCCAGCGTCTGATACTCCGCGGAAACTTTGTTCAGCGCATCACCACTTTCGGTAGCCATTTTGCGTTTTTCGCTGCTGATCTGTTGATTCAGCGCTTGCAGTTCCGCATGAAATCGCAGCATATCCGGAGTATTTTTACTCTGAAATTTTGCCAGACTGCTGATCCGCGCTTCCAGTAATGCACGCTGCCCTTCTAACTGACTGACAATAGTGGCAATGCTTTGCACAGAACCGGTTGGCGATACCAGACCATGCTGATTCTGATAGTCCAACAAAGCCTGACGGGCGGCAAACAGCCGTTGTTCCAGCGCGGTGACCTGAGTTTCAATAAATGCGACTTGCTCAGCCGCGAGCCGCTGGCCCATCTGGTTCATATGCAATTCGCCTTCTTCCAGCAGCGCTTGGGCTATCTGTTGGGCTTTTTGCGCATCATAGGCCTGTACCTTGACCCGCAGCACCGCCGCATAATCGTCAAATTCAATAGTGATACGGCTTTTCATGTATTTCACAAACTTTTCCTGCGGCAAGTCTGCAGCAGATAAACGGGCAAACCAATCGATGTCCGTGCTGCTGTAGTGCTGCCGCAGTGCCAGCCGTTGTTCCAGTTTTTGCAAAATATCCACCGACTGCAAATGGTCTTTTAGCAGCAGCAGATCACCAGCGCCACTGGTACCGGATAACAAAGAACTGACATTAAACGCAGCCGGATTCACTTCCGGGCTTTGCAGCACGATATGGCTTTCCGACACATAACGGTCGGTCGCTACGACACTCCAGTACAACGCCACCACCAACACCGCGACGGCCGCCAATGACCAATGCGGTTGATCCTTCATAAATGTTTTCATTGTCCAATACTCTGATGATAATCGCGGATCGCGTCTTCCAGTTTGTCGTACCAGATGGCTTTGCCATCATTTAACCAAATGCCGGCCTGGCACAGGTCTTTTAAAATACCAATGCTATGCGACACCATAATCAGGCTGGCACTGCCAATTCTTGCCCGAAATGCCTCGGTGGCTTTTTGTTTAAATGCCGCATCACCGACCGACGTGGCTTCGTCTGACAGATAGACGTCAAAATCAAACGCCAGCGACAGCCCAAAGGCCAGCCGGCTACGCATGCCGCTGGAATAAGTTTTTACCGGTTTATCAAACGCCGGTCCCAATTCAGCAAACTGCTCTACTTGCTGAATAATCTGATTGATTTGCTGACTGCCACCATGCACCCGCCCGACAAACTTCACATTTTGCCGGCCC
>JAIXSW010000359.1 GCA_027484495.1 Gammaproteobacteria bacterium | reverse complement strand
GACTGAGCGTTTGTGCTTGCTCTGTGGTGGCGTTAAACATTTTGTTGATTTGTTCAACGACGGATTTAATCTGATCCTGCACTGAAGCCAATGCGGTGCCAGATTCTTCACAAGCCTGCATGCTCTGATCTGCCAGCATGACTGATTGTTGCATTTGCTGATGTGACAAGCGGGTTTCCTGCTGAATTTCTGCAATAACTGCGGAGATCTCGCGCGAAGATGATTCGGCCCGCTGCGCCAGATTACGCACTTCTTCGGCCACCACGGCAAAACCTCTTCCCTGCTCACCCGCACGGGCCGCTTCAATCGCGGCATTTAATGCCAGTAAGTTGGTTTGCTCGGCGATCCCTCGGATCACACCGACAATCTGGTCAATTTTCTCCGCTTTGGCGGTCAGTTGCTGCAGCGCATTAGCAGACTGATGCACGGTGTCACTCATTTGCTGCATCTGACTGATAGTGCCGTGAATGGCGGCATTGCCCTGCAAGACTGCACTTGAGGTTTGTTCTGATTGTTTCACCACGATGCCACAACTGTTGGCAATATCCTGCGCTGAATGATCGAGTTGCTGCATCGCACTGGCAAGACCGGCACTATGGTGCTCAGTATCCTCGGCCTCCTGCTTCAGGTGCTGCGACAGATGTTGGCTTTGCACGCTGGCATCGATGAGCACCTGCGCACTCTGGTGAATATCCTGCACTATGTGCTGGATCTTGCCGGCGAACACATTAAAGTTCTCCGCGATGCGGCCCAGCTCGTCATCGCTTTTGACGTCCAGTCGCCGGGTCAGGTCGCCATCCCCACTGGCGACATCGTGCAGATTCTTCGCCACCTGATGAAGCTGTGCGAGCATGCCCCGACGCACATAGGTACCAATCAGGACCAGCAGGATTAAAGTTACAGTACCGGTTGTCAGCAAGAGTTTGGCGACATAGCCGGCAGTTTCAGGACCTTGCGCCACAATTTTTGACGTACTGACGTCCAGTGACTGCTGCATTTGGTGTAAGGCGTCGACTAACGCAGCGCTGTGTTGCCGGTACTCAGCCTGCTGTTTCTGCATCTGGATCAAGGCATCCAGGGTGAATTTGATCTGCAGCTTATGTTGTTCAAATAATTGCAGGTAACTATCGCCCAAAGTGCCGTCACCAAAATGTTGCGGTGCCGGGATGGCAAATAAGCCGGTCGCGACCAGGCCATCCACCGCTTCTTGCTGGAAGGCAATGGAGTCGTTCAGCTCTTTGACCAGTTCGGCTTTTGGCCCCTGCCGTTTGATCTGTTCCAGAAAATACAACTGCCGGAAAAAGCCGATATTGGCTTCCATCCCGCCATCAGCAGCGTCCCATTTGCGTTGCAGCCCCCCCTCCCAGGTGATGGGCTGGCGCGGTGCCTGGATCAGTGTTTCGACCTGGCTATCGCCGACTTCTTCGACGATTTCGCCGATTTCAACAATTTGTGCCACCGTTTTATCCAGACCATTCGACTGCTGCAAATAACTGGCAAAACGCTGACTCAGTTGCTGCTGTGCCGCAATAAATTGCGCGAGCGTCGATTGCAGCGTTTTTAACCGTTCAGGATCCGGCAGCGGATTGGCGGCCAACTGATCAATGACCTCGGACAGGTCTTTCTCTCTTTGTCCCACAGCTGCGTGATCAATCGGCAGGCCCTGTAACATTTGCTCCATAGCAAAGAGCTGTTCATCGACCAAAGTGACTGCGTTGCCTGATTGTTCCATTGCCGGCCAGGCCTGTTGAACTGTGCGTGTCAGCACTTGTCCTTGTTGCTGGTTGCCCCACCAGCCAACACCGGCAACGGCGATAAATAAGGCAAAAATCAACCAAAGACCCCAATTCGCTTTTTCCCGCAACGTCATGTCTATCTCCCTTCAGAATTGCACCATCAGTCGCAGCGTCGCGACCAGACTATGGTCAAGCGCCGGATCGATATGATGTATCCATTGCAGCACCGGCTGCAGCTGTATTTGTGGCGTCACAGCCCACTGCCAGTAGCCTTCAATCATCTGCTCTGACTGACGGTCCTGCGCGGTGACTGTGCTGTGCATCAGGCCTAGTTGATGACCAGCCAGCGGTAAATCCCAGACCAAACCCAGCATGCGGTGTTGATGTAATACATCGACATCGTCATTGAGCCCGGACCAGACCGCAAAAAGAGTAAGCTGCTCGCTGACCTGCTGCTGGTGATTCAGATACCAGCCGGAAATGGCTCTTAACTGCGTTTCATTGAGCGTGGTCCAGTCACCGTGGTGGTGCCAATAACCATAAGAAGTGCGGCTTTGAGCCGTCACATAACGACCTTCCGCCACCATAAACTGCGAAGAAAAATTGGTATGGTCTTGCCCGGCAAATAATCCAGACATCCACTGAAATCCGTGCTCAGGTTCATAAAACATACTGCAGGATGCGGCTGGATCGTAATAAGTCGGCAGTGCGATCGCCGTTGGGGTAATCCCCAAAGGCGGTGAAATAAAACCACCGGCGACGGGGACAAAGGCAAACTCCAGATTGGCATCTACTTGTCCACACTTCAGTCGGGTTTCGTCGTTAAATTTGTACTGCAGATACAGTTCGTAAATCTTGCTGAACTGCTCGGCATCGATATTGGAGATGCCCTGCACATTGCCGGTGAGCAGTTCACCATTGCGGCCACGAAATGCTTTGAGGTTGCCTGCGAACAACCACTGTGGCCCAGCTTCCAGCTGCCAGTCCCAGCTGAATAGCGCGCGGGAAGCCTGCGATTGTTGATCCTGATAACCGGATAACCAGGAATTGTCGTTAATGATGCTGAATTGCTGATTAAAGTCAGCCGCGGCAGTGGTGCAGGATACCAATAAACAGCTCCATGCCAGATAGGATTTGCCTGTCAATTTGCGCCCTCCATGTCCCGCTTTTCACAAAGGTATAGGAAGGTGAATGCACTCTGTCAAAGCACTGATAGAAAAAACAAAAACCGGCTTTCACCGGTTTTTCTCTGGACTTATCTGGATTCAGGGTCTATCGGACTGGCTCGTGGTGCAACCGTTCACACTACGATTACTGGCCAACAGGCACCTGTTTGCGGGTGAAATCAGGCAACGACGGCGAACCACAAGCCCGCACCTGATAGCGGTAGCCATAGGGTTGTTTGCTGTCCGGGGTGATGATCAGGACTTCATAGTCATTCAGATGCACCAAATGTTCGGCGCCCTGCAACAAGCACTGCGATTTACCAAGGCTTTCCACCTGATACAAAAACCAGGCGACGGTTTTATTAATCCATGGCACTTCCGGATTAATCCCCCGGATCCCCGAAGATTCAGGACCAAACAGATTAATATTCATATCTTCTGGTTCAGCAACATCCGGCGTACTGGTAGTCCCGGCAATCACCACTGACTGCGGCGCAGCATCCTCTGTCTGGAACATCTGCAAGGCAGCTGTATTGCCGGTCAGATAACCGGTCATCGCCGCGGCCATATACATAAAAACCACTGGCAGAAAGCACAGCCGCGCCATCAGAGACAGCTTTGGATAGCTGCCATTTAAAATATGATGGCTACGCACGCCGAGCGGTCTTAACATCAGCAATAACATCACTTTAAAAGTGTGCAACAGCAGGTACAGCGTCAGTAGCGCAAAAGCCAGTAAAAAACTCCAGAACGGCGCCAGTAACATCAGGGTCAGGTTAACGCTAAAAGGCACCACTTCGGGACGCACACCAATCAGGTTGTTGATGGAACTGTCCGCCAGCGCAAAACAAAAATTAGCTAACACGGCATAACATACCAGGATAAATGCTTTGCCTGGCAGGCTGTGCCAAATGCGCACAAAACCTTGCCAGATATCACTGATCACGGCGCCAAACAGTGTCACACCGAGCAGGCCTAGCAGCCAGGGTTGTGTGCTGAATGTGCCAAGCCAGCCAAGTACCAATAAAGCAGACACCAAATAACAACGCTGTGCCAGATCCAGCTGCTGCCAGATCTGGCCACATCGGCTACGCCAGTCCGATAACTGCTGCACGGCTTTTTCCTGCCAGATGATCAGCTGCTGCATCGGTTTAGCCCTGCGTTTGCTGAGCGCGGCGGATTAAGCCGGTCAGCACTGGTGACAGCACAAACATCAGCAGCGCTGAACCGAGACCAACCCAGCCTAAAGTGGCAAACACATCAGCGTAGATATTCAATGCATCCGGCACCGCAGTGCCTGCCGGCATCGACGCCAGGGCGCCAAAACGGCCGGCAATCATTTCACCAAAGGCTGATGCGAGGAACCAGACACCCATCATCAGACTCACCACCCGTGCCACCGATAACGCCGTCACTGCTGATAAGCCAATCGGCGATAACGCCATCTCGCCAATCACCAGGACAAAATACGCCAGAATAAACCACCAGAAGCCAGCCAGGCCGCTCTCCAGCGGATTCAGCGCCGCATACTGCAGAATAAAATGGGCCAGACCGGCGCATAACAGCGCAACGCCAAACTTGTTAGGCGCGGACGGATTCCAGCCTTTACGGTCCAGCCACGGCCATAACCAGGCAAATGGGAACGCCAACAGCACGATAAAAAAGGACGCGACAAAAGTCAGCTGTGACGAGTTAAAAGCAAAACTGAACAGGCCTAAATCGAAGGTCGGGCTTTCCATCACCCGGTCTGAATATGCCAGCCAGCTGCCATAAGTCTGTTCGTACAAGCCCCAGAACACCGCAGAAATGGCGGTTAACACCATCAGCATGATCATATTGGCGCGCTCCAGTGCGTTACACTGGATGAAAATAAACTTAAACCACCAAACCATCAGTACCAGCGTCAATGCCACCGCAACCACTTCAGTTGCGGTGATTTCAGCACCCGGCGCCAAGCCAAGCAAAGCACCTAAAGCACCAAAGTCGATACTGATCTGCAGGATCTGTTGTACAGCAGCAACACCGACTAAGGCCAGCAGATAAATCAGCGTTTCACGGCGTATACCGCCTACTTTTTCCGTCAACAGTGCCGGGTTGGCTGGCTCTGCCTGGCCATGAAAATGCTTGCTCCCTTTTAAAAACACCAATAAGCCAAGCAATAAACCGATCCCGGCAGAACCAAAGCCATATTCCCAGCCATAGGCAATGCCAATCCAACCAACAAACAAACTGGAGAAAATCGCGCCGAGGTTGATGCCCATGTAAAACAGCGTAAAAGCCGAATCACGGCGTGGGTCGCTGTCGATATAAAGCCGGCCGACGATTGTCGAAATATTTGGTTTGAGGAAGCCAACACCCACCGCCACCAATGCCAGTGATGCGTACATCACCTGCAGCGCAACTAAATCGGCGCCACTGTCGGCGCTGGCCTGCGTACCTTTGTACGCCATCCCTAACATACCGACCGCCATCAGTGCGCCACCGAAGGTGACCGCTTTACGCATGCCGAGGTATTTGTCGGCCAGCAAACCACCGACAACCGGCAGCGCATAGGCCAAACCAGCGTAGGTGCCGAGCAGCAGATAACCATTTTTGTCGCTGAATAAATGATGTTGCGTCAGATAGAGAAACAACAGTGCTTTTAAGCCGTAAAAAGCAAAACGTTCCCACATTTCGGTAAAAAAACAGACAAAGAGTCCGACCGGATGGCCCAGCCATTGTTTTTGGCCAGCCAGCACGTCATGTGTTGAGGTCATAGGGATCCCGGAATTGATTGTTATCGTTATATAGGGCGTGTTGATATTTGGTGTTTGTTTTTGCAGCAGTTTGGCAGCTTTTTATGCAAGGCAGTGCGAGAGCCGTGTAGTTATTCTACACAAACGAGCACTAACGCAGCAGAAAGAGCTGCCAAACGCTGCCCTGCGGGTTCGTTTGGTGGCGCTTTGGGCTTTGTCACTCGTTGCTCACATAGAATAACTATGCCACGCGCCTCGTTTC
>JAIXSW010000486.1 GCA_027484495.1 Gammaproteobacteria bacterium | reverse complement strand
TTAACGTGGTGACCTCGCGTGTTGATGCGATGCCGCCACTGAAAATGAAGATCATGATGAACGTCGGCAACCCGGAGCGCGCCTTTGGTTTTGCCAAGCTGCCGCATGCCGGTATTGGTTTGGCGCGCTTAGAATTTATCATCAACCGGATGATCGGTGTGCATCCAAAAGCCCTGCTGAACTACAGTGTGCAGCCGGCTGATGTCAAAGCGCAAATCGATGAAATGATGGCGGGTTATGCGTCCCCGGTTGAATTTTATGTCGCTAAGCTGACGGAAGGTATTTCGACGCTGGCCGCCGCTTTTGCGCCGGAACGTGTCATCGTACGGATGTCGGATTTTAAATCAAACGAATACGCCAATCTGGTTGGCGGTCGTCAGTATGAACCGCATGAAGAAAACCCGATGATCGGCTTCCGTGGCGCTTCACGTTATATCTCTGAAGACTTCCGCGATTGTTTTGCGCTGGAGTGCGAAGCGTTAAAGCGGGTACGCAATGACATGGGCCTGACCAACGTTGAGATCATGATCCCATTCGTGCGCACTTTAAGCGAAGCTGAAGCGGTGATTGGCCTGTTGGCTGAACAAGGCTTAAGACGCGGTGAAAACGGCCTGAAAGTCATCATGATGTGCGAACTGCCGTCGAACTGCCTGCTGGCGGAAGAATTCCTCGAATTCTTCGATGGTTTCTCGATTGGTTCGAACGACCTGACGCAGTTGACGCTCGGCCTTGACCGCGATTCCGGTTTGATTGCGCATCTGTTTGATGAACGCAATCCGGCAATCAAAAAGCTGCTGTCGATGGCGATTTCAACGGCGAAAGCCAAGGGTAAGTACGTCGGGATCTGTGGTCAGGGCCCGTCGGACCATGAAGATTTCGCCGCCTGGCTGATGGATCAAGGCATCGATTCGGTGTCGCTGAACCCGGATACCGTGCTGGAAACCTGGTTGTATCTGGCCGAAAAATACGGCGGTTAATCCGTTCATCCCGTCGTAATGAGCATTGTGTAAAGCCAACCTCCGGGTTGGCTTTTTTGTCTGGATCAGGCTGCAAGCCGCATAAATACGGACTTTTGTAAAATCCTAAGCTTGCAATGTGACTGCACAGCCTGCAGACTGTGCAACAGTTTTAATGCATACAGGAGGTGTCATGTCTTTATCCACATTGCAACGGGCACAGGGCGCGCTGACTGCGGCATTAGCAGCAGATGCACTGGGCACTCAGTTTGAGTTTTGTCAGCCGGCGGAACTCAGACGGAAGCCAGCCGCCGAACTGTTGCAACTCCAGGATTGTGGTCCATGGCACACGTTGGCCGGGCAACCGACCGAAGAAGGCGAACTGATGTTACTGCAAGCCCGCATGCTGCAGTATTGCCGCAGTTATCAGGAAAATCAGGCGCTGTCAGCTTACCGCTACTGGCTTAGCACTGAACCTTTTGCGCTCGGCGCATCATTGCAACGCGCTCTTGTCGGTGGCGCCGATGAAAGCGACTACACCGCCAATGCACTGGCGCGCCTCACGCCACTTTGTATTTTGGGCGTCCATTATTCGCTGCCGCAAATTGCCGCCTGGGCAATGGCTGATACCGCGTTAACCCAAAACGCCCTGCAGATGCAGCAGTTAAGTGGTCTGTATGCGATGGTACTGGCCAAAGCCATCGATACCGGCGCGGATGCAGAAATGTTGTATCAGGATGTCGACGTCTGGGCGCAAGAACTCAAGGTTGACCTTCCGATCCGGCAAAGCATCCAACAAGCTTTGTTTATGCCGGGTAGTGCCGAGCTACGTCAACAAAATCCGGCATTGGCAGCTTTTCAGAATCTGTTATTTCAGCTGCTCTATGCCAAATCGCTGGGTGAGGCCATGGTCGACACGATCAGACTCGGTGGCGATACGGGTTCGAATACAGTGATAGTGGCAGCCGTGTTTGGTGCTATCGGTGGAATTGACCAGGTACCGCAGGAATGGCGCGATGCGCTGAAAAACTGCCGGCCACAAGACGGTGTCACAGGCGTGGAACAACCGCGCGACGAGATGTTTTGGCCGGTCGATGCCGAATTGCTGGCGCAACAACTGACAGAGCTAACGCCAGTCAGCGCAGCTGAAGCCAATAGCTGACTTAGATCACGGACATAAAAAAAGCAGCGCCAGGCTGCTTTTTTCACAATGTTCGCGTGGTTAGCCAATCATCACCAGACCACAGATCAGATAACCAAGCAGTGCCAGGCTGGCACAAATCAGCGCGTATGGCAGTTGGGTGCGGGTATGTTCCAGCAGGTCACAACCTGCTGCGACGGCGCTGACCGCTGTGGTATCCGAGATAGGTGAGCAGTGATCACCAAATACACCACCCCCGAGAATCGCTGCCAGCACCAGTGGCGGGGGTAAACCGAGGTTGACCACTAACGGCATGCCGATTGGGATCAGAATGGCAAAGGTGCCCCAAGAAGTGCCTGTGGTGAACGAAATCACTGCGCCGGCTAAAAACAACATGGCCGGGATCAGCCATAAAGGCAATGTTTCAGCGACTAAGCCAGAAATGTACAAACCAGTGCCTAAACTCTTTAAGCTGTGGCCGAGCGCCAGCGCCAGTAACAAAATACTGACCAATCCCAGCAATTCACTCATGCCTTTAAAGCCGATGTTCACCAGTTGTTGGTGATCATAACGTTTGCTGAGCAATAACATCAGATAAGCCACTACGCAGCTCAATGTGGTCGCGTACAGCACAGATTTAGTACCGGACCCCTGAGATAAATCGCCATTACCGGTCCAGAGCATAAAACCAACCATGCCGACAATCATTGTCAGCAGTGGCACCAACATATAACGGGCTTTAGTTGGTTCAACGTCCTGTTCGTCATGGCCATCTATTTTATTTAGTTGCTCGTTTGCGCGACGCATCGGCGCCAGATGACGACCTGTCCAGATGGTGAAAAACAACACGACCAGCGTCAGCAGCGGATAAAAATTCAGTGGGATAGTTGCAATCAGCACCGACACCGGATTATCGCCAAGCGCATATGGACTGATCAGTCCCAGCACATATGCGCCCCAGCCATTTAGCAGGATCAGGATACAAATCGGTGCACTGGTACTGTCGATGATATAGGCCAGTTCAGCCCGGCTGATTTTGAACTTATCAAACAAGCCGCGCGATAAAATGCCGGCCGTCAGCACCGACAGATTCGACTCAATAAAAATCACCACGCCGGTCCAGAATGCCAGCAACTTACTTTGCCGTGCGGTTTTCGCGACACCGCGATTGACCAGGCTGGTTACCAGGGCTGCGACGCCGCCTGAATAGCGCATATACGCCATCAAAGCACCGACCATCAACGCAAACAATAACAGTCGTGCATTGCCCGGATCTGTCAGTACAGTGGTCATCGCTTCAAGTGTGTTGACTGCACCGACTGCGGTTGCGCCAATCACCGAGCCGCCCCCTTTAATCAGCAACAGCATCTCTGCGCTGAACAATGACAATACCAACGCAACTATTACTTCTTTTCGCCACAACACCACCGCTATTGCAACCACCGCGGGGATCAGCGTCATCCATTCAGCCAAAATTTCACCTCAATTCAACCAATTAAAACATCTAAAGCGACGCGTTTTATTCTAAAGCCAGCGCCAGACTATCGGACCCCGTCAGACTGTCAGGAAAATACTTTTCCAGCAAGGCCCAGAGCACCGCGACAGTTTCGTGGTCCAATTCGCCTGTGACCCGGTTCGGCACAAAATGCCGCTGGAACGCCAGCAGCACATCGCGGCTTGGTGCATCCCAAACTCCGGTGACAGTGATGCCATAGCCGTAGCGCTGCAGTGCACGTTGTACCAGACGGGCATCGGGCAGAGTGCTGATGCCTTGCCAGTATTTTAATAACACCGGATTATCATACCAGGCCCCAATGCCCTGACGGGCCAGCCATTGCCATGGCAAGCGCGGGCCAGGATCCTGTTTGCGCGACGGCGCGATATCACTGTGCGCTACAACTCGCGTGGGGCTGATCTCAGGGTTTCTCGCCAGAACATCTTTTAATAAGCTTGCTAATAACTGCAGCTGAGCGGGGTCATAGTCTGGCGTCAGACAGAGTTCGTTTGCTGACGGATGAGGTGCGGCAACTGTGCGCTGATAACACCAGCCCAGATTTACCAGTTCGATGCCAATCGACTGATCATTCAATGCACTGCGGTCTTCCCAGCGACTAGCGCCGGCATGCCAGGCCCGTTGTGTTTCCGGCACCAGCTGGTACACCTGCAGCGGCTGATCCGCAGGGTAACTGGGGTCAAAGCTTTCCGGGATCAGATAATGGGCACTGACTGCCGTCGCGCCTGGTTGGGTCAGCGCTTTTAATGATTGTTGCCAGTTAATTGCTGTGTAGTGCAGCACCAACAACCGCACCCGTTCATTGCGGTTGACGGACTGGTGCTCGGTATTGATTGGCACTGGTCCAGAGTGACTGCAACTTTGCAGCAACATCGCCAGTAGCAGCAGCGCCGTCCGGTAACCAATACGGGCGCTCCGCGGCCAGGTCAAATAAATCATTTTCTACTCAGGATTTGAGTTGAGACCGGCTATTGTTCTGCATAATATTCGTCTGGAAATGTTTTCAAGGAATAATATATTACGACTATAATTTCGCCAATCTGCCACAACCACTAGAATGATTATCTGGGGATTGATGAGTGTTACCCATTTTATGCCGAAATTCAGGCATAAGTCATTCGTCGTCCAACCAGTTTCTTTTATCGTCTTTGGCGATGTAGCAATAGTTGGTTTCTGGCGTCCGCTGGGATTTTTCAGCGTAGCAACGAAAACGGCACTTTAAAGGAACACTCGCAGCATGTCCTGTTTAGTCAAAATCCGCCAGATCAAACATACGTTGTCCGCCAATGAGCTGAAAATTGCTGACTTTGTGCTGAAATCACCGGCTTTGATCCGAGAACTGTCATCACAGAACCTCGCCGGTGCGGTTGGTATCAGTCAGAGTAGCGTGGTCAAGTTCACGCAGAAACTGGGCTATCGCGGTTATCCGGATTTTAAGTTTGCGCTCAGTGAGTCGCTATCATCCCAGCCAGATTACACGACGCTGCAGAGCAAATTAGCCCTGAGCGACAACCTACAGCAGATCAGCGATAAATTGCTGTCGGGCACCATTGCCATATTAAATGCCACCGCAACGTTAAACAGTTCAGCGCGGCTGGAACAAGCAGTAGGCATGTTGCATGACGCCCGGCGTATTCATATTTGCGCTTTGGGCACAGCAGCACTGGTGGCAAAAGATTTTGCCTGTAAGCTGCAACACCTTGGCTGTTACGCCGTAGCAGAAAACGACAGTTATTTACAGCTGGCCGCCGTCGCGACACTGGGCAAAGGTGATTTGGTTGTTGTGCTCAGCCAATCCGGTACCAGCCGGGAGCTGGTGGAGATTAGTCAAATGGCACGCGCGAATCAGGCTAATGTGATCAGTCTGACCCGCTATGGCCAGTCGCCTCTTGGTGATCATGCCAATCTACAACTTTATATGGCCACTGATGACGACGCTACCAGATTGTCGTCGATCCTGACGCGCAACGCACAGGAATATGTGACTGATTTATTGTATGTTGGGCTGACTCAAGCGTCCAAAACCGCCCGCGAAATGATAAAAAGATCCAACCAGGCCAGTGCAGAATTCTGCAAGAGCCGGTAGTGCAGTTGGTCGATGACTGGTTTTGTGCGCCACAGCCGTCAAACAGTCACTGCCCTGGGTCGCAACAGGCAGTGCTGTGACGTCCGGCACTGACAAGCGTTCAGAGTGATCACCTGAACTGGAGAGAGAATGCAAACTCGTGGTTTTGCCCGACTGATGTTGTTGTGTTTACTGCTGATCCTGGCCGGTGGCAGTTGGCATTGGTATCAACAGCGCCAGGAGCAACAGATCCGGTTTTGGCTGGGGCAGAAGCTCATGCTGGATCTCCGGCATTATTGTCAAACCGCAGCAACGGCAGAACAACCTTGCCAGCAACCAGTCACCGAACTCCCGGCTTTATGGCAACAGAAACTACGCGAATTGCAGATTGGCGGTGTGGTGTTATTTGCCGTCAATCTGCAGGAGCGGCAGCAGATCATTGATTTAACCGCGGCCTTGCAACAAAGCGCCACCGACGGCTTGCCGATCTTGATCGCCACCGATCAGGAAGGTGGCCGCGTTACCAGGCTGCCGGAATCGGTGCTTCCGGCATTTCCCGGCGCCATGGCGCTTGGCGCAACTTACGCCAAACATCAGCAGCATTTTGCCGGTGCACAAGGTTCGGCACAGGCGCAGACTTTGCGCCAACTCGGTATCAACATCAATTTTTCGCCGTCCATGGATGTCAACAGCGATCCAGCCAATCCGGTGATTGGCGTCCGCGCTTTTGGTGATGATCCGCAGCAGGTCGCCGCGCTGGGTATTGCGTTAGCGCGCGGACTGCAGCAAGGTGGCGTGGCCGCGACGCTCAAGCACTTTCCTGGGCATGGGGATACCGCAACCGACAGCCATACCGGTTTACCGCAGGTAGACCATGTGCGCGCTGTCGCTGAAACTATCGACTTAGAGCCGTTTCGGCAGGCCGTGCAAGCCGGAGCGGCGCGACTGGTGATGACGGCACATATCCAGTATCCGGCATTGGATGACAGTCAAATCCAAACACAGCACGGCGAATGGATCGCACCGCCAGCAACGTTATCCAACACCATTTTGACTGGTGTACTGCGGCAGCAGCTCGAATTTGACGGTGTGGTGATCACAGACGCGCTCAATATGCAGGCGATTAGTGACGCTTTCACGCCGTTGCAAGCGGTCAAATATAGTTTTGCTGCCGGCGCCGATATTGCGCTGATGCCGCTGGAGATCCAAAGCCCGGCCGACTTTGCCAGGCTTGAGCAGCTATTGGACGAACTGGTCGACGCCGTACAAAGCGGGGAACTGGACGTGCAGGCGCTGGAGCAGTCTTATTTACGCATCCGCGACCTGAAGCTGTGGCTGGCGCAACAAGCGAAAACTGCCGCGCCCGCCGGCAATGACGCAAATGCGTTGTATCAAAGCCAACAGCAGCTGGATTTGGCTATTGCGACCAATGCGTTAACCCAACTGGACGGCGATCTCAGTGTTATTGCCAAGGTGAAAGCCTGGTATTTGTTAATGCCGGATGCAGACAAATGCCGGCGTTTTAGCCTTGCGCTACAACATGAAATCCCGGCAATAACGCTGCAATGTTTTGACCTTCGCTTCCATCAATCCTTGCCGCAACTTGAACCTGGCGCAGTAGTGATTGGTGCTTATGTCGCACCGGAACAAAGTGCAGTTGAAGCCGGCGTGCTGGCGGATTTCAGCATGGATACTGCATTCAATGCGCCGCTCAGTGTCGATCAGCAGCTGGCAAAGCTGCAACAGCAACTGGCGGTGGCACGCCGCCAACAGGCCACCACAGTGGTCGTCGCGCTGCGTTCGCCTTATCAGTTACCGCAATTTGCCGGCAAGGTGGATATTCGTCTGGCTACTTATGGCTATCCGTATAGCCTGAAGCCAGATCAGCAGCCCGGCGCGGTGTTTGTCGCGCTGGCGCGATTATTCAGCGGTAAAACCGCGGCAACCGGCGCACTGCCAGTGCTTTTGGATTGATGCGGCTGGCATGTGTCGTGGCAATATGGCAGTGTAAAAAACGCGAAGACGGCTAAGGAATAAGGAACATCGATGTTATTGGACGCCCATTCAAGCCCGGCTGCGGTCAGAGCAGCCGCGCGGCAAGGACTCTGGCATGGACCGACAGCCGGCCTTGCCAATGGTTATGTGCAGGCCAATCTGGCGATACTGCCCAAAACGCTGGCGGACGACTTTCTGAAATTCTGTCTGGCCAATCCTAAACCTTGTCCGCTGCTGGCATTCGCCACAGAGCCGGGTCAAACCGAATTTTTGCTGGCTGACCAAAAGCTGGATATCCGCACGGATGCGGCACGTTACAACATTTTTCACGACGGCGTGCTGACCGACTTAGTCGGCGATTTAACCGCACACTGGCGCGACGATATGGTCAGTTTTCTGATTGGCTGTTCTTTTTCGTTTGAAGAGGCGCTGCAACAAGGTGGCATTGAACTGCGCCATCAAACAGAACAGAAGAATGTGCCGATGTACAACACCAATATTGAGTTGACGCCAGTCGGGCCTTTTCAGGGCCAGATGGTGGTCAGCATGCGGCCGATGCGCGCTGCGGATGCGATCCGCGCCATCCAGATTTGTAGCCGCTTTCCGACTGTCCATGGTGCGCCGGTGCATTTAGGCGATCCGGCGCTGATTGGCATCAAAGACCTACAGGCGCCGGATTATGGCGACGCCGTCAGCATCCATGCCGATGAGATCCCGGTATTCTGGGCCTGTGGTGTCACGCCGCAGGTGGCGATTAAAAATGCCAAACCCGATTTGGCGTTTAGCCACAGCCCCGGTTGTATGCTGGTCACCGATTTAACCAATGCCAGTCTGGCGGTGCTGTAAATGCATGGCCAGATGGTAAGCCCGGGCATTCCGGTACGGTTGCGGATCCACAGCGAGCAGGCGTTACTGTTGGATTTAACCGCATTGGCGCCACAAGGTCCGGGGCCGGACCTGATGCAGGTGATGCAAAACTTACGGATGCAGTTACCGCTATTGCTCGGTGATGCGCTGTTGGAGCTGGTGCCGTCTTACACCTCGGTGTTGATTATTTTTGACGTCCTGAAAATCGATCACAGCGAGATTTGGCAGAAAATTGTCACAGCACAAACGGCGTTGTTCCGGCCAGATCTGCAGGCAAGCACGTTTAAAACTATCGAGTTGCCCTGTTATTACAGCCTGGAGAGCGGGCCAGACCTGCAGCAGGTCGCAACGTTACATCAGTTGAGTATCACTGAACTGATCCAGCTGCACAGCGGTCAGGCCTATCAGGTGTATGCCATTGGTTTTGCGCCGGGTTTTGCATATCTGGGCTTTACCGATCCACGCATCAGTACACCGCGGCTTGCCAACCCCAGACCTGCGGTAGCTGCCGGCAGTGTTGCCATCGCTGACCGCCAAACGGCGGTTTATCCGGCCGCATCGCCCGGTGGCTGGCATTTATTGGGCAATTGCCCGACACCGCTGTTTGATTTAACCGCCGACCCGATGTTGCCCTTTGCCGTAGGTGACACCGTGCGCTTTGTACCGATTGAACGTGCCGAGTTTCTGCGGTTAGGGGGCCAGCTATGACTGTTCTGGCCGACCCATCCGCACCGTTGGGTTTATGGGTACTGCAAAGCCATAGCGGCGTGCAGTTACAGGATGCCGGCCGATTTGGCGGTGCCGGCGCGGGCCTGACTCAAGGGGGGGCTGTTGATCTGACGGCCGCCCGGCTTGCCAATGCGCTGGTCGGTAATCATAACCATGTTGGCAGCACATGTCCGGCAGTGATTGAAATCACGCTCGGTGCCGTCGCCTTTCGGGCGGAGCAGCCGGTGTTAGTGGCGCTGACCGGCGCGGCGATGCCACTGTTGGTCAATAGTCAGCCGGTACAGCGCTACCGCACCTTGTTGTTACAGCCCGGCGATCTGCTCGAAATTGGTTATAGCCGGGCCGGCGCCCGTGCTTATCTGGCAGTGGCCGGTGGTTTTCCCGCACCCACCATCTGCGGCAGTGTGTCGACTGTGCTTCGGGAAAAAGTTGGCGGGCCGGATGGGCAGGGCAAAGCGATTTGCGCCGGTACTTTGTTATCCTGCGCCGCCTGGCAGCGGCCAGATCCGCAGATTTCGTTGCCTTATCAGCAGCATTACCGCCACCAGAGTATCCGAGCTATCCCGATGATTGCCGGGGCTCAGCTGGAAGATCTCGACCCGCAGCTGCCACAGCTGCTGACGCAGCGCCTATTTCGCGTCACCGCCCGCAGCGACCGGATGGGTATGCAATTAGGCGGTGAGCCTCTACCTGTTACTGCACAGCAGCTGTATTCGGAAGGGATCTGTTTAGGTGCGATGCAATTGCCACCGAACGGCTTGCCGATTGTGATGCTCAATGATCACCAAACCATTGGTGGATATCCAAAAACCGGCGCTTTAACCCGGGGCGGCTGTGAATGCCTTGGCCAACTGATGACCGGTAACTTTGTGCGGTTTTATTGGTTGGATCTGGCTGACGCCGTGTTGCAGGAGCGTCAGCGTCTGGTTTTATTGCAGCAACAGCTGGATGCTGTCGCGGCTGACTGGCAGCAGTGGCTGTCATCAAGAATGCTGTCGCAAGGAGCGCTGTCGCAGCATAGCCAGGCAGGCGCAGATGCAGATGAATAAGCCGGTAAGTTCGCGTGAAACGCTCGATTTGCTCGAAGACGAGCAGGTAAAAGCCACAGAGATCGAAGCGTTCTTAGTTGCCCGCAATCCGCGTGGCATGGCGTTGGCGCGCCAGGCGCTGCAACCGGGTTATTTGGCGCGCTCCGCAACTTTGCTGAACCAGCCTGGCCGCGCAGTGCTGATTGGCACCGGTTTTCCGGTGGCGGGGACCTTCGAAACTGATGGACCTGTTGGCGCCATCGCGATCTACCGCATGTTGCAGCAACTTGGCGTGCAACCGGTGTTGGTGTGTGGCGACCCGTTGTTGTCAGTTTTACAGGGACATTTCCAGATCGAAGCTTTTCCGCTTGGTATTGATGGTCAGCAGCGTGCCGCGCAATTATTGGCGCAGTATCAGCCCGCGGCGGTGCTTTGTATTGAAAGGCCAGGGCAGGCGGCAGATGGGCGATATTACAATATGCGCCATGAGGATATCAGCGCCAAAGTCGCTGATCTAGATGCGCTGATGCGACTTGCCCCATGTCCGACAATCGGCATTGGCGATGGCGGCAATGAAATTGGCATGGGCAAGATTATCGACGCAGTCCGGGCGCTTGATATCAGGCCCGCAGTGACCAGCTGCAGCGAACTGATCGTTGCCGATGTCTCAAACTGGGCGGCGTATGGCCTCGCTTATCATTGGTCGCTGCAAAGTGGCTTGGATTTGTTTGCCTGCTGTGATGCCCTGCCAAGCCTGCAGTTTTTATCCAGTCACGGCAGTGTCGATGGTGTGACCCGGCAAAATACCCTGACCGAAGATGGCCTTTCGCCTGAGATTGGCGCGCAGTTGTGCCAGCAGATTTATCAATTATATCAACAACACCGTTTAGTATCGGTGTAAGGACCTGAATTGTCTGATGTCTATTTAAACGGCAGTTTTATACCCGCCAGTGAAGCCCGTATTTCTCCGATGGACCGTGGTTTTTTGTTTGGCGATGGCATTTATGAAGTGATCCCGAGTTATCAGGGCAAGCTGGTCGGCTTTACGCCGCATATCGACCGGATGCAGCGGGGCCTGGCGGAGATCGGCATCGAATTTGACTGGAACCATGCCCAGTGGCTTGACCTGATCAAGCAATTGCTGGCGCGTAACGGCAATGGCGATTTGGGTGTTTACTTACAGGTTTCGCGCGGCACGGATAGCAAACGCGGTCACGCTTTTCCGGCCGGAATCATGCCGACAGTGTTTGCTTTTACTTTTGCGATTAATCCGCCACCAACCGGCTTACCTGGTTCGGCTAAACCGTTCCGGGTGGCCTCAGCTGCTGATTTACGCTGGAAACGCTGCCATATCAAATCGACAGCGCTGCTTGGCAATGTGCTCCATCATCAGCAAGGCGTCGATGCCGGTTGTCAGGAAACGCTGTTATTTAACGAACAGGAAGAGTTAACCGAGGGCAGTTCCTGTAACGCTTTTATTGTCAAAGATGGTGTGATCAGCACACCACCACTGGACCAGCAGATTTTACCCGGCATCACCCGATTGTTACTATTACAAATCTTAAGAACGCACAGTTCCTTGCCGGTGCAGGAACGGGTGATTAGCAAAGCCGAAGTGCTGGCTGCCGATGAAGTTTGGCTGACCAGTTCATCAAAAGAACTGGTACCGGTGATTGCAATCGATGGGATCCCCGTCGGTTCGGGTGAAGTGGGTCCGTTGTGGCATCAGGCCCAGCAACTTTTTGCAGCGCATCG
>JAIXSW010000076.1 GCA_027484495.1 Gammaproteobacteria bacterium | reverse complement strand
ATTGCAAATCTGTCCGGATCAGGACATAAAGGACTTGCGGTCTGAGAAGAAAACTTTGAACCACGGACATATAAAAACCAAGTCCCCTCATCACTTTTTATAACAGCTTTGTTATGCTGCCCCGCATAAGCTGCTGCAATAACTAAGGACTCAGGTAACAAAATACAAATCCGCGGCAACTGAGCCTGTAATGATTTTTGATATACAAAAGTCACGACCAGTCTTTGATGATCGGTTGCATCGGAAATCAAATGAGCGCAATGTTCACCGGCATACTGCTGTGCAAGTACCGCTTTAAGATCAGCCAGGCGTTCTATCGGATATACTTTTTCAATTTCACGATAGAAGTGTCGTTCAACGACATAGAGCAAACCGCCTGTCGATGGATTTGACGATAGGCTCCAGCCATCCGGCGTATGACAAGTGGAAAACTGCCCGCGTTCTCCAATAAACCGCACTCTGGCGCTGCCAAATTTAGCCAGCACAGCAGCAGCTTTACGGCTTAAGTGCCTGTAAGAATTGAGATCAATTGGCATGGCTGTATTTGTTATATTCCCAAAATGAAAACGGTGTGGTTTCGTGCGGAGTTAAAATGACTACAAAATCACGCTCAAGCTTAACACCAATCGCTGTAGCTGTGAATCGTATCTGTAGCACGTTGGATGGAACCGCGTTAAAGCCATCTTCAAATTGTAATCCACTCAAAGTCATAAAATCGGCAGAAGATAGCTGACCTTGTGCCCGCTGCGCCAGGATTAAAGATAACGTAGGTTCAGGCACATACATAGACATCAATGCCGCAGGCATCACGGCTGGATTTACCGACTTGAGCGGATAGGTGGTAATCAGCGGCCGTATCGCATCATAAGTGTGTTGTGCGATTCCGGGAACAAATCGCAATTCATCAATCAATTGCAGGCTGGAATACCGAATTTGCGGCACGGGATTGACCGCGATAAAAGACGTCATCTCCGCCGGAATGACCGCCCTTGGTTTTGCCAACGCGGAGAGCTGCTTTGCTACCTGACTGACCTGATCCGGATCTTGCATATACTGCGATAGTAAAAAGCGCATTTGGGCATCGCTATACAATGAAAATAGCCCTGCTGTATCGTAAAGATGTATTTTTCCTGCAGCGGAGGTCAGCGGATCTCCCCAGAAATTCCAGGACTTAGGTAACTCCAATACAGACTGTGCATTGATGACTCTATCGTGCGTCAGTAAAGCAAATAAAGTCTCGGCTTCCATGCTGTGCATAGCCACCAGCGCTTCTGAGCGTTGCTGAATTTTGGCCGCATCCGCTAAATCAGATTTAACTGACGCGATAATTGAAACAAATAAGACAGACATAATCAGGCTAAGCAATAACACCTGAATCAATGCAACACCGCAGTGCTGCCGGAGTTTCTGACCGGAAGACCTACTCATAAACTTTCAACATCAGTTCTGGCCGCACTCACTTGTGCACGGCTCGATATAGTGGCGTACAGAGGAAAGCCACCGATATCAATTTGCAACTCGTCGGGATGCGTGCCGGCCAAGATCCCATCATGTTGATCAAGCCACTGACGCCGATCAATCAGTTCATCGTTCGAGTCAAACTCGGTCGGCGTCATCAGATCCGGCACAACAAAATACTTAAACGTAATAGGTTTGCGCGTTTGCGTGATGATAATCCGCTCAGAAAAATCGAGCTGCTGCGCGGCATCAATCAGCCAGGTTTTACTCAGGCTGGCTTCTTCGTACACCAGTCGGCTGACACCGTCTTTATCTGTTTCAGCAAACACCCGAATCACCGCGGGAAATTGACTATTCACCACTGGCGCTTGCGTAATAGCGGTAAACCCCTGTTCGTCGCCCAAAAAATAGAAACCGTGTTTATCAGTAGCATTCACCAAGTAAGGCACGATCCCTTGCATCGCGTTACTCAGCAGGTCCAGTGACTTATAGCGTAAATAGGCTTGCTCTACGCCAGTCTTATTCTTCCGCCATTGCTTGTCATAGAGTTGATAACCAAACATCGCCAGACTCAAAGTGGCGAACATAATGGAGGTAGCAATCAGCAATTCTATTAATGTGAAACCAGATCGACCCGGCACTACTGAGCTTGCACTTTTTGCAGCCATGCAACCTCCTTAAATTGATAGGCACGGCTTGATGTTTTGTATTTAAGCTCCAGTTGTACCTGATAGAGCCGGTAGCGTGGCGCAAAGCTGATAATCTGATTACTTTCAGGGATCAGGTTATCCGGTGGCGGCAAAAACAGGTCAGTCTGGGCTGTCCATTTAAACTGCACTTCATCAATCACGCCATCTCCACTCAGTGACTCCTGCGGATCCTGGCGAATTTGATGGCGAATGGTATCCATGATCAGCACTAGTGGACTTTGCAGCATAATGCTGTCCTGCGCTTTTTGGCTCGAAAGCCGCGCCTGAGCAAACAAATTTGCCGCGAGCGACAGGACTGTCAGCATGATCACTGAGGCGATTAGAACCTCTATCAGAGTAAACCCGGGACTTCGTTTCATAACTCATTAATCAGCGTTTTTTGGCGATTACTTTGCAAACGGTAGTCAGTTAATTTTGACCGCACCCGCGCGTTTATTGAAGGGACCGTAGGATAGCCGTGATTATTAAAATCAATTGTCTGTGGTGGAAAAAACACATGCTTATAGCTGTATTCGACCTGTGAATCCGCGACCGGATTTTTGACTTTTATCGATTTGCCGTTTAATTCGATTGAATATACCTGCCCATCCAGATAGGCTTCTTTGGCAGTTAATTCAATAACCCGCTGTACCTGATACCACTCTGCTAACGCCTCACTGCGCTCAGTCTGACCTTTCGATAACGGGCCAATCAGCATCATCACGCTACTCATCACTACAAGTACGACCAATAGTTCAATCAGAGTAAAACCCGCGGATTGATGCTTAGCAGCCTTCAGCATGGTTAGATACCGATGTCTGTAACTGTGGTAATACTCAACATCATAATCACCACGACACCACCGACTAACCCGCCCATAACGACTATTAGCAGCGGCTCCAGTAAGCTGGTAAATCGGGTCACCCACTGCGAGAACTCACGCTGACTGCGGATCGCAATTTCATTGAAGATACGTCCAAGCTCACCACTTTCCTCACCGACAGCTAACAGGGACGCATAAAAGTCTGGGTAAAGTGACGTCTGACGCAAACAGCCGGATAGCGCATCACCTTGTTTGACCTTGGCGATAGCTATCGTAATTTCCCTGCGCACTTCAGTATTGCGGATATTCAGGCTGGACAACTCGAGGGCACGGTCAATGGCAATCCCTGCTTTTAACATCATTGATAAGCCGGAGTTAAATCGAATGCGCTCAATCAACAGGATAGCGCCACGCAGGCCTGGGGTTCGTATTGCAAGGCGCTGTAAGTTTTGGGTGGCTTCCGGTTTTCTTAAAACGGCTAACAGCGCCGGAACCAGCACCACCAGACCGACCAACAGATACCATTGGTAGCTAATCAGCCACGCAGATGCGTTCAACAGCATCGCCGTATACCAGGGCAATTCCGATACACCTTCAAACAGCCCTGACATGTTTGGCACGACATAATTAAAGATAAACACCACCGACATCAGGCAAACAAACAAAATGATCAGCGGATAAGTCGATGCCGTTATAATTTTCTGCTGCAATTCGCGGCGAAATGCCAGATCGGCAGCCAATTCACGAAACACACTGGCAAGTGCACCGGTCGCTTCGCCTATGCCGACTAAATTGACGTAAAGCGGGTCGAAGATTTGCGGGAATGCCGCCAAAGACTGCGATAGCTGTTTGCCGCCTTTGAGGTCTTTACTGACCTGGCCTAACAGCTTGTACAAAGCCGGTTTTTTGGTGGTATTTTTTAGCAGCTCGATCCCTTTGTCGATTTTTAAACCGGCATCGAGTAACACAGAAAGTTCTGACGTCAGGAATTCAACGTCAGCCAGTCCCAGCTTTGCTTCGCCAAACGAAAAAGCTTTTGCCTGTGCGCTCAGGGGCGAAATTGCTTTAACCAACACACCGCGGCCGGACAACTGGGTTCGTGCATCCTGAACCGATTGCGCATCAATTTCTCCAGAAACTTTGGCCCCCGAGGAGTCAAAGCCTTCATACAAGAAGATGGCCATTACCCTGCAACCCTCAGCACTTCATCCAATGTGGTAATGCCCTGAAGCGCTTTCAAAATGCCGTCTTCCAACAAATTTCTGCCGCCTCGTTTTCTGTTTGCATCTTT
>JAIXSW010000491.1 GCA_027484495.1 Gammaproteobacteria bacterium | reverse complement strand
TTGGCGCCTTGTTTAAAGGTGGCGTCACATTCACGGATAAATTCGGTTTCACTGATGCCAAGTGCCAGCAAGGTGCTGCGCATCGTCGGCCAGGTGCCTTCGCCCACGCCAATCGGCGGTACGCCGGGGGATTCAATCAGAACCACTCGGATAGCACCGGCCTGACAGTTATGTTTGGCCGCGATCCGGCCGGCGGTCAGCCAACCGGCATTGCCTCCGCCAACGATCACGACGGTTTGGATCGGGTTCTCTGCTGTGTTGTTGTTTTTGTGTTGGGGCTGAGATTGCATCGGTACTTCCTGCTTTGCATCGCAAAAATGGAGTCAGCGAACTGACTCCGAAATAACCGCAATGACCACCCCGGGATCGGTGGTCACTGCGTCACTACTACATCAGAATTACACAACAACAGCGGTTAAAATGAACCGCGCACACCAAAGGCCACGCGCCGGCCGCTGTCTTCAATCAATAACAGCTGGTTAGCGAAACGACCGCGTTTGTGCACGTATTCATTGGTCAGGTTGATACCTTCAATGACGACGGCCAAATCCGGCGTGATGTCGTAGCTGGCACTGGCATCAATCTGCGCATAGTCTTCGACAATGACCACACCGTCGCCGTTGCTTTGGGTTAGCGACTGCACAAACGCATCACGCCAGTTGTAGGCAACCCGCGCCTGCAATGGGCCTTGTTCATAAAACGCCACCAGGTTGTACGAATCACTGAGGCCGGTTAATGCAAACACCTGATTGATGTCTGCCGGATCCAGTTCGGCATTACTGTCGACCAGTGTCGCGTTCGCCATCACACCAAAACCCGACTCAAAGGTATGTTGCACTGCCAGTTCAAAGCCGTCGACAATCGCCGATTCACCGTTGCTTGGCAGCGTATTGCTAAAGACTGCCGTGCTGTCAGCACTGTCCGGCGCGCCTGAATTGGTGCCGGTCGACGGATCGGTCAGCAAGCCGCCATTGGCCAGCGTGAAGGTTTTGTCTTCGGTGATGTTGATGATGAAGTTCGACACGTTTTTGCGGAAATAACCGCCCGACAGATAACTGGCATCGCTGTAATACCATTCCAACGACAAGTCGAGGTTGGTCGCACTGAACGGTTGCAGTTCCGGGTTGCCTGAAGTTGACGTTAAGTCGCCGCCCTGACGGGTGGTGCCAATCACAGTCACCGGCGACATACTTTCCAGCGTCGGCCGGGTCAGCGTTTGTGACGCGGCGAAGCGGCCCACCAGGTCGTCGGCAATATCCAGTTTGACGCTGAAATTCGGCAGAATGGCTTCATAACTTGAGCTTTCTTTGATTGGCTGCGCAGCGCCGAATTGCGCCAGCATTTCAGTTTCATCGAGGATGCGCAGGCCGCTGACCGGCGCATCAGTACCGTCGACATCGACACTGGTACGCTCATAGCGCACACCGGCGGTACTGGTTAACGGCATACCGGCTAACGAGCCTTCAAAATCCAGTTCAAGGTACAGCGACGCTGTATCTTCACCGACTTCAAACGACTTGTTGCGTTTGACCGCATCAAAGCTGATCGGCTTGCCGATCGAGGCCGCATATTGTTCGAGGAAAGCAAAGTTGGCTTCGCCATCATGCGCCAGCCATGAGGTTGGCATCCGGCCACTGCCGCTGACGCCGCTTAAGAAATTGCTACCGGCATTAAACACATATTGCGGGAAACCAGCCATATTCGGTTTGTCCGGATAGCCACAGAAAGTACAGTGAATACCGACACCTTCGTTATCCCAACGCTCCAGGCTCTTGGTTTCAGTCGAATACATGGCACCAAATTTCACTTTGGTTAAACCGCTGGCCGCATCTTCATTCCAGACACCGTCCCAGCGCAGCTGATTCAGATCATCTTCCACCGCCCAGCCGCGACGTAACATCACGTGCGCCCGGCTGTTTTTCGGATCCAGGTGATTCGACACGCCATCTGGTTTCACACCCGGTTGATAAGCGGTGCCGTTCAGCTCCTGCTGGCCGCTGTAAATGTTTGGATTGGCGCCGGCAAACTCGCTGGCATAGGGCAGAATATTGTCGTCAAGCTGGAAACGGACGCGATTGGCATAACCAATCAGCGATAGCTGGTCTCCGCGGCCATTGTTAGGTTCACGCTCAGCGCTGGAATGGCTGAAATCGAATTTCATATTCAGGTTGTTGCTGACGTCCCAATCGGCATTCAGGCCAATCGACAGCGTATCGGTCAGGCGGTCAAATTTCTTCGCGTGCATGTCGGTCGCCAGACCCACTTCCTGATACAGGTCAACTACAGTGCCATTGGCATCCACCACCGGGCCTTTGGCGCCGCCAAACCCAGTGATATTCGGCGCGGTAAACCAGTGGCCATAGGAGGTGGTATCTGCTTCAACGTCAAAATCGGAATAGAGCGCATCTGCGGTCAGTTCCAGATTGTCGGCCGGAGCGTACTGCAACACCAGATTAGCATTGGTACGGCTGCGCTCTTCAAACGTCACTTTATGGTCGTAGTTGCGCGGCGAGAAAATATTGCCGGTATAGGCTGTACCATTTTGCGTTACTGGGTTCGGCACGCCGACGTTTTCCAGCCAACCGTCAATTTGTGCCTGATTCAGCCGCGTATCGCGCTGCTGATGCGACACAGCCAGCAATGCGCCAACCGAGACATCTAAAAAGGTATCGCTGATCAGGCCAGAGACCTGTGGCGAGGTTTTTTCGCTGTTTTCTTCGTACACGCCTTTGATGCTACCGGCGATTTTAAAACCACCGATGGCAAAAGGCCGCGCGGTATTGACGTTCACAGTTGACCCGATCCCGCCGGATTGCTGCGTCGCGGTAGAGGTTTTATGCACATCGAGGCTACGGACTAATTCCGCCGCGATGGTGTCAAAACTAAAGGCGCGACTTTGGTTTTCCGACGCCATTTGCCGGCCATTGACCAGCACTGTATTAAATTCCGGGCCAAAACCACGCACTGTGATCAGTTGGCCTTCACCACCGGAGCGGTCAATCGACACGCCGGTAATGCGCTGCAGCGATTCTGCCAGGTTGGTATCCGGGAACTTACCAATGTCTTCGGCGGAAATCGAATCCACCACACCACCGGCTTCGCGTTTGGAATCCATCGCCCGCCCGAGCGCACCACGGATGCCGCGCACTTCAATCACTTCTGTTTTTGTCTCTGCCTTTTCCTGTGCCGCAAAAGCTGGTGATACTGCCACTGTGCTGACTACTGCCATCACTGCCGTTGCCACTTTGTTTTTCTTATAGTTCGCCATGTCGTCATTACTCTCGAAAGTCGGATCTATCAAAATAGATACCTGCCCACTTTCGCTAATCACCGGCTTTAAACCGGTGCCCTGCAGCAGAATGCGCAAGGCTTCGTCGAGGTTGTACTGACCACGCAGCGGATTGGTCACTTTGCCTGCCATCTTGTCGATGGGAAACAGCAAGGTGATGTCAGCCTGTTCAGCAAAACTGATTAGCGAGAGATCGGCTCTTTGTTCCGGAATATTGAAAGCAATCTCAGACGGCTTTTCATTCGCCAGCGCTGCAGCAGATAAGTTGCAGACCAGCAGCAATGACAACAAAGGCCGTCGCGTGCGTCGATATCCCCCCCGCATGTGCTTACGCCATGCAGAGAACCAAGACGACAGAGCGCGAATTTTCCGCCATATCCTTTTAAACAAGCTGTGAAACAATTGGTGTGCCCTCTCCCCGGTCTAAGTCGATCTTGTTGTTTTTATTATGTTTTTATTGTGTGCTTTTTTTATGCATGCAAGGTCAGGCTGATTTGCATGCTGCACTGACAATCAGGCTTCGACAACGCCTGCACCAGACCGGTGACACTGTTGCACCAGAATGACAATTTCTCATCAAACCTGAATTACCGGGAAGTTTCAAGCAAGGAACAGAAGGGCAGGTGATCGAACTCCGGCGGCCAGCGGCGCAGGCCGGTCAGTAACGCTGGCTATACGGCATAAAAAAACAACAAGCCCAGGCCGGCACAGGCTTGTTTTGATGGACATGCAAAGCAGCATTGCGGCCGTTGCAGGTACAGCGTAACTCAGCACATTGCTTGAACTGCTTACCGGGAACAACCGGACAGCGGTCAGTGAACACGTATTCCGGCAGCCCGCGCCTATTGTCTGATCTGGCCGCAACCGCCTGTATCCGCTGCAGCCACTTTGTTCCGTGATTGGTTGCTCGGTTTGTTTGCCTAGAGCGTGTTGACGCTTGGAGTTCGATGAGGCGATGAAGTCGCTTGTCCCGGCGTTTTTTGCTAAACCGCTGGCGAGACCACATAAACAACCTACAGCGCAGGACTTGGATAACACCAGATGCCCTGCGCTTGATGCGGTCTCAGCACATCGATCAGAAGCGATAACTCATTCTTAGCGCCAACAAATCTACGTCATTGTCCTTCAGCTGAGTTCGTTGCCAGCGCGCTGATAAG
>JAIXSW010000297.1 GCA_027484495.1 Gammaproteobacteria bacterium | reverse complement strand
TTGCTGCTCAAAACGTTGATGCCAGTCGGCCAGGGTTCTCGCGTAATCCAGGCCAATATCACTTAAATGCCGGATCACCAAATCAGTGCCCTGACAAACCGCGCTGGCCATTTTGGTAACCGATGGCAGAAAGCCACCTGGGAAAATAAATTTTTGAATGAAATCAACTTCTTTACTGTAGTGTTCAAAGCGTTGATCGGCAATGGTGATTGCCTGTAGTACCATCAGACCGTCCGGTTTGAGTAGGCTGCTGCATTTAGCAAAATAAGAATCCAGATACTCTTTGCCTACCGCTTCAATCATTTCGACTGACACTAATTTGTCGTACTGCCCGGTTAACAATCGGTAATCTTCAAACAACAAAGTGATCTTGTCACCTAGACCCGCCGCCGCGATGCGCGCTGCGGCATAATCATGTTGCTCACGTGAAATGGTGGTGGTGGTGACTTTACAGCCGTAATGGGTGGCGGCAAAAATTGCCAGGCTGCCCCAGCCAGTACCAATTTCCAGCAAATGATCACCAGGTTGCAATTGCAGCTTGTCGCATAACAACCGCAATTTGTGTTGTTGTGCCTGCTCCAGCGTGCTGTCAGCATCCGGGTAAACGGCGCTGGAGTACATCATGCTGTCATCGAGAAACAAGCGATACAGTGAGTTGCCCAAGTCATAATGCGCGGCGATGTTTTTACGCGACTGGCCTAGAGTATTGCGGTTCTTCCAGTCGAGCAGTTTGAGTGCCGGCTTGCTTAATCGGGCCCAGGCGCTTTCCAGCGAATCGAGTAAGGCCATATTGCGGGCAAAAATCCGCACCAGCGTTGTCAGTTGGTCGGTATGCCACCAGCCATCCATATAGGCTTCACCAGCGCCAACAGAACCGCCCAATACCAGTCGCTGATAAAACCTTGGGTCACGTACTTCGAGCCGGACCCGCAGATCGGCGTGGGCATCCCCAAGGATTAATTCATCTTTGTGATCGACCAGTTCAATACAACCATGTTGTAAACCCGCCAGATATCCCTGTACCAGACGACGACAGATCCTGTCGAGTAAACCCGCTTCGGCAGCAGTGCCAGATTGACTCAGCGCTAACGTCATACCGATTGATCCTTTGGCTTTTGATGTGAATAAAATGGCAGGCCTTTACACAATAGTTTCAGTGCCTGCCAATAGATGCGTATAACAACCTGTACGTTTTGCCATGGCTGACGGATCAGCATATTTCGGACGTTGTCCACATTCAGCGGCTCACGCATTAACCGAAACCAAGCGGAGAATACCTTACTGCCCTGCCGGCTGTTCTGCAGCAACAGCTTAAATTGCGCTTCCGGCGCTTCGATCCGCCAGTGATATTGCATATCCAGCGGATTAAATGGTGACACATGAAAATTCTTGGCATGGCTGAATTCGGTGACACCGCTTTGCTCCAGCGGGACCAGATAATGATGACGCTGATTCCACGGCGTATTACTGACTTCAGCCAGCAAATATCGCGGTTGCCCTTGCTGATACAGATAATACTGCGTTAACGGGCTGAAGTAGACCCCCCAATTCGCCAATGGTGTTAATAAAAACACTTGATCAATCATACTAATATCAGCGCCTAACTGGGCGGCGCGGCTTAGTGCAGCTTCGGCTAAATCGTCGATACCGGCCACTGCTGTGCAGCCTTTGAAATAATCCCGCCGGCGCAATGAAAAAGCGCCAAAGGACTCGCGGCGGATCTGCAACGGCAACTCAGCGAGTGCACGCAAATCCAGCCAAAAATACTGGATATCGTAGTGCAGTCCATGCGGTTTAGGTTGAAGCCGCTGATGGCCGACCTGTCCGCGATAGATCGCATGAGTCGACATCAGAATTTCACCCCAAGCAAAGCGGCAACGTCCACAGCACTGCGTACGCCGTCTTCATGGAAACCATTGTACCAATAAGCACCACAAAAATAACTGCGATGCTGGCCGTTGATCTCCGCACGTCGCGCTTGAGACCGCATGGTACTGTTGTTGTAAACCGGATGGGCATAAGTAAACCGGCGCAAAACACGTTCCGGATCTATTTGCGCTGAAGCATTCAGACTGACAACAAAAGTGTGCTCACTGCTGATGCCCTGCAGCATATTCATGTTGTAGCTAAGCTTGGCTTGCGTCGAGGCGTCTGCACCAAGCAGATAATTCCAGGCAGCCCAAGCAGCTTTGCGTTTTGGCAACAAGCGGATGTCAGTGTGTAACACCACATCATTGTCCTGATAGGCAATGCCGCCAAGTATCTGCTGCTCAGCCGGCGTTGCATCGGCCAGCATCTTGAGCGCCTGATCGCTGTGGCAAGCGAATACCACCTGATCAAAATGTTCAGTGCTGCCATCCGCCAGCGCAATCTCAACCGACTCATCAAATCTGCGCACCTGTGCCACCGGGCTATTGAGCCGGATCCCATCAGCGCCGCATTTGGCCAGCATTGCTTTGACATACTGACGTGAGCCACCTTTAATCACGGCCCACTGCGGTCTGTCGTTGATGTTGAGCAATCCATGATTGTTGCAAAACTGCAGAAAAAACCGTAGCGGGAAATCTGGCATCGCGGTCAGGCCTGCCGACCAAATCGCTGCCCCCATCGGCAACAGATATTTGTCACGCATATCATGGCCAAGCTGGTGTTTTTGTAAAAATGCATCAATGGGCAAATCTAAATCAGCACTATCTTCCGCCACCGCCTGCTTGGCGATTTTGTTAAAACGGACAATATCAGCCAGCATCCGCCAAAATGATGGCCGCAGCAGATTGCGCTTTTGCGCAAACAAGCTCCACA
>JAIXSW010000043.1 GCA_027484495.1 Gammaproteobacteria bacterium | reverse complement strand
TTCCAGCGGATAACTGTGGTTGCCGATCAGCGCCTGTGCGCTGGCGACTGTGCTCTGCTGCAGACTAAACCGCAGTTGCACCGGCCCGAGATAATTATCAGCATCGACCCGCACTTGCAACGCACCAGCGCCCGGTTTTAGCGGCCAGACGCGCACCTGAGCCGGCACCACGCCACGGCCCGTTGCGGCAAGACGGCCCTGCCACTGACCATTTTTTCTTTGATACAACCGGACAGTGCCGGTCACAGGCTTACCGTTTAAGCGTTGCAAGCGATAAGCAAATTGCAGCTGCTGCCTGACCTCAGTCAGCACCGGCAAAGGTGCGGTGACGAGCAGCGGATCATTTTGCCAGTGATAAGCCGCCGGCTGCGGCATATCGAGGTAAAAACCAGCCGACAATAACGCCGGATGCCCGGCGCGCACGGCAGCACCCAAAGCATCCTGACCTTGCCAGCTTTGCACTAGCGTGGTTTGTGGTAATTGCGGGTGCAGCGTTTCGTCCCAGCCGATCATTCGCCGCTGGTGTTGCTGTAATAACTGCGCCAGCTGCTGATTAAAATACGCCTGCAGGGCATGGCCGTCGGCGAGCTGCTGTTGCTGCATCAGCCGCTGAATTTTACTGTTCGCCAGCCAATGGTCCGCTTTGACTTCATCGCCACCAATGTGCAGATAAGGATCGGGAAACATCTGACGCCACTCAGCCACTAACGCCTGAATAAACTGCCAGGTCGCCGCATTGCTGATATCCAATACCGGCGCAAAGACACCAAACCGCCGCTCCGCCGGCAGCGGTTTTATACCTTGTTGGTCCAGCACCGCGTCGGGCCAGGCCAGCAACTCCGGATAGGCCATGCCAATGGCTGATGCATGACCAGGCAGATCCAGCTCCGGCACCACGCGGATGCCACGGGCTGCGGCATAAGCAACGAGTTCCTGCACTTCAGCCTGAGTATAAAACTGACCCTGACTGGCCAATTGCTGCAGTTTGGGATAGGCCTTTGATTCAATCCGCCAGCCTTGATCATCAGTTAAATGCCAGTGCAGCACATTGAGTTTGGCCGCAGCCATGCCATCGAGCGTGCGGCGGATATCGGCCAGCGGGATAAAACGCCGCGCGCTGTCGAGTAACAAGCCGCGCCAGCGAAAACGTGGCTGATCTTTAATGGTCACCGCCGGCACTGTGCAGCTGCTATTTGCTGTGGCACTGCTGTCGCAGCGGATCAGCTGACTCAGCGTCATCAGGCCGTACAACATGCCCGTGCTACTGTCGGCGCTTAAGCTGATACGGTCTTTGTTGATCTCAAGCTGATAACTTTCATCATCGTCCGGGCCCGGCATTGCAATGGATTGGCGAAACCGGATCTGCAAGTGCGCCTGGGCCGGCTCAACCTGCCGTAGCTGCAATTGCGGCTGAAACTGCGCCAGTAACTGCAAGGCCGCGCTTTGCGCCAACTGGTCCGGGCCTTCTACAGCAACCCGCAAAGACTTTGGTATTGGCAACAGAGTGCCAGCGCCTTGCAGCTGCGCCGGCTGCGGCATCAGTGCTGGCATCTGTACTGGCAATTCAGCCCGCGCAGTGCCGCTGAACCCCACACAACCGAACCAAAAGCAGCTAGACAGCAGAAACTTAAACCGCATCGGGACCCTCCATTTTCAGCGACAACAATGGCATCAATGCCGGACTAATAATCGCGCCATGTTGCTGCACCACCGCCGCGGCTAACTGATGTCCGGCTCGCGCCGCATCAGCCAGCGCGGCATCCGTCATTGCAGCAGGTGCAGTTAAAAAACGCGCTAAAAAACCGGCAGCAAACGCATCGCCGGCCCCACTGCTGTCCACGACTTGTGGCACCTGTTGGGCAGGTATCTGCAATCTGCTGGCACCCTGCCCTACCCAGCACGGTGCCGGACCGCATTTCAGCACGACAGTACTCACGCCGGCCTGTAGCGAAGCATCGACTAAAGCGGCAGCACCGGCGCTGGGTTTTTGCCAGATCAACCGCTCGTCACTGTCAGTCAGCAGCGCCAGGTCACACAGCGGTAACAGCAATTGTTGCCAGCGCGATGCCGTGGTATTGGCCCACAACAATGGCCGGAAATTATTGTCAAAAATCAGTCTGCCACCGCGACGGACAAAGCCCGCCACAGCGCTGTAGAGTCGCATCCGGTCAGACTCGGCAAGGATCGCGAGGCTAATACCGCTGAGATACAGCACGTCCAGGCTGCCGTCCGCCAGCGCCTGTTCCAAATCAGTCGTTGTTCTGCCATAGGAAGTGCCAAAAGCGGGGCAAAAGTACTGCCGTGCCGCGCTGTCGTCACGTTGATAACGGAAACTGCGCTCGCCGGCCGCATCGATATCAATCCAATACTGACCGATGGTTTTATCCGGATGACGGCCAGCCCGCAGCGCCAGCCCTTCCGCCGCCAGCGTTGCGGCCAGCTGCTCGCTCATGTCGTCCTGCCCCAGCATGGTGAAATACTGCACGTCCACATCAGTGCCGGTTTGGCGACTGAGCCGGTGTAAATACAACGCGGTATTCAGCGTATCGCCGCCAAAACCATAACCCAGACCATCAGCCCGGTGTTCGCGCATCACCTCACCAAAAAAACCGATCCGCATCAGCGCGCCTCCGCCTGAGTGGTGGACGGCAATGGCGCCTCGCTGGCGCTGGTTGCCAGTGCAGTCGCTGTTTGATCGGTCACCCGGCCGGCCGCCAGCAGCGCCAGCGCTTCACTCCGGCTGACTGCGACAGGTTTAGTCAACAGACTGCCGACAATAGCGGCCAGCATGCTCAGCAGCGTTGCCGGGATCACCGGATTGCCCCAGAACGCCTGTGCGCCCGGCCACCACAATACCAGCAACGACACCAGCGGCGCCGTGATCAGCGCCGCCAGCGCGCCGGTTTTATTCAACCGGGTCCAGCGCAGGCCCAAGACCGCCACGGCAAATAAACCTGATAACACCATGCCGACCATCGTCGTGATATAGCCGATGATATTGTCGGCCAGCAGCGCAAAACCAAGCGCCAGCGCGACGACAGCCACCAGCCCCAGCCGTGACAACAACACCACCTGCTTTGGCGCCGGCAAGCGGCCAAACACCACTTTATACAAATCACCAACCAGCACCGACACACCGGCAATGGCATCAGAACTGGCGCTGGATAAGGTCGCCGAAATACCGGCCAGCAGTACCAACACACCAAGCGCCAACGGCAAGGTATTCAGTGCCAGAAACGGGAAAGCATAAGACGGGTTGTCCAGCGCCGGCGCCAGTTGTAGCGCTGCGAGGCCCAGTACCGCCGGGATCAGCGAGAAAAACAAATACAGCACGCCGGACCAGACAAAGGATTTACGGATCGCGCCGACATCTTTGCCGGAGTAAATGCGCTGGCGAAAACTCGGGGTGGCCAATACGCCAACTGCCACCGCGACTGCCAGTGATAAGCCAGGTAACCAGCTACTGGCCTGCTCGGCGCTCTGGCGCGCCGCCAGCGCACTGGCCTCGGCCTGGATCGCATCAAACCCACCGACCGCCACCAGCGCAAACCCGGCCATCAGTACAAAACCAACAAATAAAATGATCGCCTGTACCGCGTCGGTCCAGACCACGGCGGTATATCCGCCAATCACCACATAAATAGCAAAACCAGCGGCAATCAATAACTTACTTTCGGTCAGGCTCAGGCCGGTTAACCAGGCCAGATACATACTGCCGCCGAGAATATGCGCGCCGAGCCAGCCGATGCAGGCAATAAAAATCAACACGCCGACCACATGACGCACCTGCTTATCGGCGCCGGTGTAATAACTCAGCTCTTCCGCCATCGTCAGAAAATTAAAACGGCGCAGCGGCGCGAACCACCAGGCCAGCAATAGAATGCCGATGCCACCGCCGAGGCCATATAACACGCCACCCCAGCCATGCTGATAGGCATAGCCGACCGCGCCCATCGACGAACCGGTGCCGACCATGGTCGCAACCGTCGTACCGAGCATCAGCCAGAACGGCAGCGCACGGCCACCGAGTAAAAAGTCTTCGCCACTTTGCTGTGCATCGCCGTGCTGGCGACGCGACACCCACCAGCCGAGCGCAATCATCGCCAGCAGATAGACGGCAAAACCCGCCAGAAACAGCCATTGCTGCTCTGTTTGTTGTATTGTTTGTTGCATAAAATTTCAGTCCCTGTCTAACGCTGTCTTGCGGCTATCACGCTGACGGCTCTGTGGCCGTCTTGTTTCATGCGGTCGCCTTATTTAATGCCGGATCAGCTGCCTTTGTAGCAGGTGACGTCGACTTCGACTTTGCAGTCCACCACCAGATCGGCCACAGCGCAGATGCGGGCCGGTGGATGCGCGCCAAACACTTCGCGGAACACTTTATTAAAGGAGCCGAAATAACGCGGATCGGTCAGTACCACAGTGACGTGCACCACATGTTCCAGGCCGTAACCGGCTTCCTGCATGATGTCGAGACAGTTCTGGATCGCCAGCCGCGACTGTTCAACAATGCCGCCTTCAACCACTTCGCCATCTTTCATCGGCGTCTGGCCAGACACATACAACCAGCCGCCGGCTTCCACCGCGCGGGAAAAAGGTAAAAACTGACCACCGGTGCCGGTGCCGCCTTCAGCGCCAAATCTGCGGATCATGGGTATTACTCCTGTATATTGTTGGAAGATAAACGCGGCAGGAAACGGCCGGCCCGAACACCGGTCGCCGCCCCCTGCTGATAACTGAGCACGCCATTGACCCAGACCGCAGCAATACCGGCGGCACAGGCCACCGGGCTGGTGAAAGTCGCGGTGTCACGCACCAGCGCCGGGTCAAATAACACCAGGTCCGCCTGATAACCTTCTTGCAGCAAACCACGGCCGGCCAGATTAAAATTTGTAGCTGACAACGCTGTCATTTTATGCACAGCTTCAGGCAGGCCAAACAGTTGCAGATCGCGGCAATAATGGCCCAGCACGCGCGGGAAAGCGCCCCACAGCCGCGGATGCGGCTGCGGATCACAAGGCAAACCATCGGAGCCCACCATGCTGTAAGGCGCCTGCAGAAAACGCTGCACGTCGGCTTCATTCATGCCGTGGTACACAGCACCGGCCGGCATTAACCGGGCTGCGGCTTCCGACAGGCTGCAGTGCCAATCGGCGGCGATCTCCGCCAATAAACGCCCGGCCATCGTTGGCTCAGGCTCAGACCAGGTAATGAAAATATCGAAATCGCCGGTGACCTGCGCCAAATCTAATGTGCTGGAACTGGCCGAATACGGATAACAATCGCAGCTCAATGCTTGCTGTTGCCGTCTGGCGGCGAAAAAGTCGAGTACTTCGGCTGAACGGCCCCAATTTGCCACACCGGCGCATTTTAAATGCGACACTACCACCGGCACTTTCAGCGCTTCGCCCAAATCGGCCGCTTCGGTCAGCGCGTCAAGAATGCCGTCAAATTCCGTGCGTAAATGCGTGGTATAGATCGCACCGGCAGCCGAGAGCGGCGCCGCCAATGCCAATAATTCCGCCGCCGGCGCACGGCTGGCGTTGTGATAGGCCAGGCCGGAACTTAATCCCAAAGCGCCTTGCGCCAGCGCCGCTTCCAGCATTGCGCGCATCTGGCTGATTTCGGCAGACGTGGCCGCCCGGTCAAGCCGATCCATAGTGCTGGCTCTGAGTGCCGTATGGCCGACTAACGCCGCCACATTCACCGCCGGCTGCGCCGCATCAACAGCAGCGGCATAGTCGGCAAAAGCCGGGTAACAAAAATCTGCACTTTGACCAAGCAGATTCATCGGATCGGGCACTGTGGTGGAGCGCAGCGTCACCGGCGCGGCACTGATGCCACAGTTGCCGGTGATCACTGTGGTGACGCCCTGACTCAGTTTGGCCAGCAGCTGTGGGTTGCGCAGCACTTCCAGATCGTCATGGGTATGTACATCAATAAAGCCCGGCGCCAGCACCAGCCCGTGCGCATCCAGCACTGTGACGGCCCGCACGTCAGCTGCTGATAAATCGCCAATGGCGGCGATTTTACCGGCCGCTACGGCCAAATCGGCCAGCCAGCCCGGCCGGCCACTGCCATCGAGCAGCATGGCGCCACGGATCAGCAGATCAAATTGATACGGCATGTCGCTCCCGGCATGTTGCACTGTTAATCCCCTAACGGCAGGCGCTCTGGCCCCTGCCGGTGTTCATC
>JAIXSW010000439.1 GCA_027484495.1 Gammaproteobacteria bacterium | reverse complement strand
TGGCCCGCTGGTGCGCATGCGTGGCAATTGCCGGCGGTGCGGCGTGGCCTTAGGTCCCCGCTGTTTGATGCGGTGTGGAGTTTAAGCTGGTATCAGCAACCCTGGAGTCACTTTATCAGTGTCTGGAAGCTGCAACAGGACCTGGCCTGTGGCGTGATGTTGCGCCAACAACTTGCCAAAGCTTTGCCGGACTGGGCGTTACACCAGCATTATGATGCAATAAGCTATGTACCGATGCATCGCAAACGCCTGCGCGAGCGTGGTTTTAATCAATCCCACCAATTGGCGATGACAGTGGCTTGTAGCACCGATCTGCCGCTGTTAGATCTTTTTCTGGCACAAAGCCATCTACCGCACCAGTTGGGGGCTAGTGCCAGCGCACGGCGCGCCCAGCTGCGCCGGCAATTCCGGCTGCGATCTGCTGTCGACGGCTGGACACTGCTGCCGCGGCGGATCTTGCTGGTCGACGATGTGCTGACCACTGGCGCTACGCTGAATCAGCTCAGCCGGCTGCTGCGTAAGGCTGGCGTGCAGCAGATTGGCGTGGTGACCCTCGCCATCACGCCGGCGCCGGGAGTCAGCACCACACTTTATGCATCGCAGGCAGCATATGCAGCGCCGGCGCTTTATTCTTCGCCATCGCCGCTGTCGTCACCGGAATCAAACAATTTGCCGAAATAAAGACTGTTGACCAACAACCGGCCTGAACCGACAAAATAGCCGCGAAATACCGGGTTATCGGTCATCGCCACAATACGGCCGTCGCCGACATTCTGTGCCAGCACCGTTGCACTGTTACGAAACGCTTTCACTAACGCCGGATCCGCATAACCAGCCAGCTGAGCCTGGTCGCTATAACGCGCGACAGTGACAAATGGCTGCGCCGACGGCTCCAGTAGCAACAAATCATTCTTAAATACCGGCAGTTGCTGCCTTGCGATACCAAAGCTCAGCGGATGGCTTAAATCGAGTTCCGTCTGAAAAATCGCGCCGGCAATGCGCTGACGACCGGCCAGCTGTTCTTTGTCGCCATAAGCTGGTGCATCCATCGTCACCAGAGCTTTCAGTTCACTGGCTTTTTTCACTTTGGCCTGCAGCAGGTTTTTTTCCACTAACCAGCTGACCGCAGCTTTTTGCGCCCACAGCACACCGCCCTGTTCCAGCCAGACTTTCAGCTGCGCGACTTCAGCTTCGCCCCAGCTGCTGTAATTACCGGCCGGCATTAACAGGTGGGTATAACGGCTCAAATCGAGTTTTTTCAGCCGCGCCGGCTCTGCCATTGACGGAGAAATGCCCGCCAGCCGTTCGGTGGCAAACCACAACTCACCGGCTTCGGTAGAATTCATCCCTGGCCCGGCGATCAATAACACTTGCGGCAACTTCAGAGGTTTCACCTGATTACTGCCAAGGTCCTGACCTTTCGGAGTTAAGCCAGAAGTCAGCGCCACCAGCGGTAATTGATGTTGCTGCTGCACACTCACAAGCTTTTGTTGCCAGCCGTCTTGCTGCAGACCCGCCGGCAACAGCACGGTGCCAGCGGCAAATTCAACCGGACCCGTTGCTGTCAGCGCGCTGAATGCTTTTGGCGCCACGCGCAGTTGAAAACCGGCCTGCAGCAACCTGGCGGTCTGCACTGGTGCTTGTTGATCGGCCCAGTGCAGCGCATAGGCATACGCATCGGCTTGCAGTACCACAGGTTTCTCCGCAGGCGCGATCCAAGGTTGATCGGACAATGCCGATGGCACTTTGCGGCTGGCAGCAAAATCGATGTTATAGGCGTATGGCAAGGTCCAGGCCGACACATCATAAAAAGTGTTGTCGCGGAAATTGGTGTCAGTGTTAAACGCCGCTTTGATCAGGTTGTACTGGTTTTGCTCCACCGGCACAAAATAACTGCTGCCCGCTGCAAATGACTTGCCGTTGATCTGAAAATCTTCAGTCAGCGCATAAGCCTGGATCTGATGCTGTTGCAGCAATGTCAGCAAGGCCTGTAACCGGCTTTTATCTGCTGATTCATGTAATAAATAGCCGCGCACCACGTCCAGGCGTGCCTGCTCTTTGGAGCTTTGCGCAAACTGATACTGCGCCTGCTGCAGATCCTTTTTGTGCGCCACCGCGCCAGTCAGCGTCGAAAACGACGTGCGGTACTGGTTATCAATAGCAAAAGGGAAGCTTAAATCAGACTGCAGACTTTCCTGCAGATGACCCCGGCTGCTGCCCTGCTCAAACAAAATACCGACGCTGCCATGCACATCCGGATAGGTCGAACCTTTACCGACATAAAAATCATCAAAGGCTTCTTCGGTAAAATACAGCCGGTTCACTTCATCCAGCGCTTTGGCATGGAACTGCGCCAGCTGATTGGTCAGTTTGATGGTGGACTCCGGCGCAAAAGGACTGTTGCGGCTCGGGATCCCGGGCTGGAAGAAAAAGGTGCTGTTAGTGCCCATTTCGTGGAAATCCGCCACGATTTGCGGCCGCCAGCGGTGGAACTGTTTGATCCGCGCCTGACTTTCCGGATGTTGCAGTAACAGCCAGTCGCGGTTCAAATCAAACCAATAATGATTCGGCCGGCCATTCGGCCAGGGTTCGACATGCTCACGGTGCTGCGGGTCCGCGACTGGCGAGGTGCCCTGATGCATATTAACCCAGGTCGCAAAACGGTCATTGCCGTCCGGATTCAGGCTGGGCTGCAGCAGAATAATGCTGTTATCGAGCAAAGCCTTCACTTGTGGATCGTCGGAGCTTAACAACTGATGCACTACCCGCATTGATGCATTGGCGCCGCTGGCTTCATTGCCGTGAATGCTATAGCCGAGCCAGACAATGGCCGGCAGCGACGGATCTGGTTGTTTTTCGCCACGACTCACCGCCAAATGAGCTTCGCGGATTTGCTCCAGTCGCTGCATATTGCTGGCTGAGCTCAGCGTCAGTTGCAATAACGGCCGTTGTTCATGAGTCCGGCCTATCACTTCAAACTGAGTCCGCTCGGGTGCGGCTGCGGCGACAGCGCGCAGATAAGCTTCAATCTGATCGTGACGGGCGTGCCATTGGCCGGGTTCAAAACCCAACACTGTTGCCGGTGTCGGTACCATCGTGGCCGTTTGCGCAGAAAGTGCACTGTGAAATACCGATGTTGTCAGCAACACCATAAGAGCTAAATTTCGCACCAGCCGTCCTCCATCAATTCGACGCTCCACCTTAGCAATAAAGACCTGCTCCGCTCAAGCAGGCTTGGCAAGGCCGATTTGCGGGCGTATCATAGGCATTAACCTAGTAATTTAGTCAGGTACTACCGATGATCATGATCTCCGAATCGGCACAAGCGCATTTTGTGAAACTGTTAGAAAAACAGGCCAGTGGCACCAACATCCGGGTGTTTGTGGTCAATCCCGGCACGGCTTCCGCCGAATGTGGTGTGTCATATTGTCCGCCCGACGCGGTTGAATCGACCGACCTGACCGTGCCTTTTAATGGTTTTGATGCCGTCATCGATGCCGACAGTAAGCCGTTTCTGGTTGACGCCGAAATCGATTTTGTCACCGATCAGATGGGCTCCCAACTGACGTTAAAAGCGCCGAATGCCAAAGTGCGCAAGGTGAGTGACAACGCGCCGCTGAAAGAGCGGGTGCAATATGTCATCGATGCCGAGATTAATCCGCAGCTGGCCAACCATGGTGGCCGTGTCTCAGTTGTTGAACTGACCGATACTGGCATTGCGGTACTGCAATTTGGCGGCGGTTGCAACGGCTGCTCTCAGGTCGATCTGACACTCAAAGAAGGCATTGAAAAAGAGCTGCTGAACCGTTTTCACGGTGAGTTGAATGGAGTACGGGACGTCACGGACCATCAACGCGGCGAACACTCTTATTATTAACAGCATGCCCAAACTTCCTGTAACAGCGGCCCAATGTGGCCGCTTTTTTGTCGCAGGACTCTGCTTGTTTTGGCTGTTGTTACTGGCGATTTGGCTGGTACCGGCGAAACAAACTGGTTTGCTAATGGGGTTACAATGGGTCTGGCTCAGCAGTTTTGTGCTGACACTGACCAGCTACATACTGATATTGCTGCAACGCATCGGTATATCGTTGCTGCAGGAGTCTGATGATGAATAAATCGCTGTTTCTTGCCTGTGCACTGGTCGCTTCATTTGCCACGCCGGCTGCGGTCATTTTGCAATACCACCATGTCGACACAGGCACGCCGCGCACGACCAGTGTGACACCTGCCGAATTTCGCCAACAGATGCAGCATTTAAAGGATTTGGGTTATCAGGTCGTCAGTCTGGATACGATTATCGATGGATTAGTCCGCAATCAGCCACTTGCCGATAATGCGGTTGCCATCACCTTTGATGATGGCTTTGCCAATGTATTCACCAACGCCCGACCTATCTTAAAAGAATTTAATTACCCCTATACGATGTTTCTCGGGCCGGCACTGATTGACCGGCGCGAAGGCCCGGTGCTCAGCTGGCAACAAATTCAGACTATGCAGCAAGAAGGCGCCATCATCGCCAACCATAGCTCCTATCATCATCGCCTTGCCGTCCCGAACAAGGGCGAGAGCAAAGCACAGTGGCGGCAACGGGTTAAAACGGACATTTTGCTGGCGCAGCAACAGCTTGAAGAAAAGCTCGGACAACAGCGTAAATGGCTGGCGTATCCATATGGCGATTTCAGTGCCGAACTTGAAGCGCTGGTGAGCGAACTGGGCTTTATCGGCATCGGCCAACAATCCGGCGCAGTTGGCCCCGGTGTCGCCCTGACGCGGATCCCGCGTTACCCGTCGTCCAGTCAATTTGCGGCGATGCAACATTTTGTGCCAAAACTAAAAACGCTGGCGCTGCCGGTCACCGATTACAGCGGCGCCGATCCGGTCAGCAGCCGCAATCCGCCGCAGCTGACACTCAGTGTCGACAGCCGGGATTTTCGCACGACCAGCCTGAATTGCTTTTTTGACGGCAAGCCACTGCCATTGAAGTGGTTGGACGCCGACACCTTCAGGGTACAAGCGACCGCACCATTGAAACTCAATCACAACAGATACAACTGCACAGCACCGAGTCGCAGCAAACCAGGTTATTTTTATTGGTTTTCGCAGCCGTGGGTCTTTGTCAGCGATAAATAAGCACTCGCCATATATCAGGGTGCAACTTGCTGTATTACCTCAGGAAAGTCGCGAAGCAACTGTGTTTTAGTCACCACCGGCACACTGTTTTGGTCAACACTCAGCTCCGGTTTGAACATCGCAACGAGTTGACCTTTTGGGTTAATCAGCACGACAGAAGCACTGTGGTCAACACGGTAATCTTCATCGGTGGTGGTGCTGATCGCGTACATCAGCCCCAATTCGCGCACAAACGGAAACAGCTGGTCATGGTTGGCGGTCAACCCAATGATGGCCGGTTGCTCGAAATAACCAACATAGTTATTCAGCTGCGCCACCGTATCGCGTTTCGGATCGACCGAGACAAACCACAGTTGCAACGATTGGCCCTGCGGCAACACTTTGGCAAGCTCGGCGTAGCTACCCGACAACATCGCCATCGTCATCGGACAAATATCCGGACAAAATGTGTATCCGACAAAAGCCAGAGTCCAGTGCCCATTCAGTTGCTCACGACCAGCAGGTTGTCCGGTATGACTGGTCAGACTAAAAGATTTCAACTCCCGTGGCGCCGGATAGACCAGCACATTGGCAAAATCAGCCGGCTGTTGTAGTTGCCGGTACACCAACACGCCCGCAACCACTGCTGCCAGCAACAACAACGTCGCCCAGATTTTTTGCATGTTCGCTTTCCTTATGGTTGTCACCCTGCTGCGCTGGCCTTATTGCCAGCGCCAGAACCATTGCTGGTCCAAAATCAGCAGCAAGAATAACAACATCAGATGGTAAATGGAAAAGCGAAACATCAGCATCGGTTGTTTTGGATCGTCCGCAAACTTCAGCCGCCAGGCATGACTGATGAAACCCAGATTCAGCAACAAACTGCCTGCCAGATAGAGCACGCCAGACATGCCAACTAAATAGGGCATCAGACAAACCAGCGTCAGGATCAGCGTATAAAACAGAATTGCGGTCTTGGTGAATTCGATGCCATGGGTGACCGGCAGCATCGGCATGTTGACCTTGGCGTAGTCATCGCGCCGATGAATAGCCAGCGCCCAGAAATGCGGCGGGGTCCAGGCAAAAATAATCATCACCAGCAGCCAGGGTTCAGCCGATAAAGTCCCGCTGATACTGGTCCAGCCCAACAGCGGGGGCATAGCACCGGCAAGACCACCAATGACAATATTTTGCGGTGTGGCACGCTTCAGGAACATCGTATAGATCCCGGCATAGCCAAACAGACTGGCCAGCGTCAGCCAGGCCGTCAGCGGATTAACCCAACCGAACAACACGACAAAACCCACAGCGGCCAACGTCAGTGCGAACCCCAATGCCTGTTGACTGCTCACCCGGCCAGTGGCCACCGGCCGACGCTGGGTACGGGCCATTTTCGCATCAATATTTTGGTCCAATACATGATTCAGTGCCGCCGCCGCTGCGGACAATAAACCGATGCCGCATAAAGCAATCAGCATCACAACAGGCTGCGACTGCGTTGACGGCGCCAGCAACATCCCGACCCAGGCGGTCAACAACAACAATGCCACCACTTTGGGCTTAGTCAGTTGATAATAATCCCGCCAGCTTTGCTGCTGTTCCTGCGATAACAACATCTTACTGATCCTCATACCAGGCTCCCTGAAGATGATGGACGTTGCATTCCAGAGTGTTGCCGCACTGATTGCATAGACCTGCTTAACTGCACCCGCGCGATGATAGTGGCGGCAAGCAGATTGGCCGCGACAAAGTTATGCGCCACGGCATTTGGCAACGGTAATAACCACCAGATGTTTAAGACACCCAATACAAATTGCAAACTCAGTAAAAACAACAGCAGCAGCGCCTGCCGGCGGTAAACAGCGCCTTCCGCCTGATGGCGGGCACCAAAGCGCCAAAGCCGGATGGCAAAAGCACCGACCAACAACAGCGTCAGCACGGCCCCCAGCCGATGGCTGATATGGATGGTCTGACGCGCCTCTTTACTCATCACACCAAATTCATAATTGTCATGCCCCAGGTGCAGGTCAAAGGCCTCATCGAATTTCAGCTGTTCGGTCCAGCCGGCATGACACAAGGGCAATTCAACACAGGCCATCGCGGCATAATTGGCAGAGGTCCAGCCGCCAAGCGCAATCTGCAATACCAACACCAGGCTGGCGCAGGTGCCGAGCAGGCGCAGCCGCGATGGCACGGCTGGCGCAGGAGTCTCTGCCGGTGGAGCCAGCTGACGGCGATACAACCATAACAGCGTCAATAAACTGAAGCCGCCGAGCAAATGGCCCATGACCACCAGCGGGAACAGGTTCAGTGTCACAGTCCACATGCCGAGTGCCGCCTGAAAGACCACCAGCGCGAGCAATGTCGCAGGTAACAACCTGACTCTGCGCTCTGCCAATGAACTCAGGACAAATATCGCCGCGATCACCAGTCCCAAGGTACCGGCAAAATACCGATGAACCATTTCATTGCGTGCTTTATGCGGCTCCAGTGGCCGTTCCGGGTAACGACTGGCGGCGATGTCGGCATGATGTTCCTGCGGCAACTGCATAAAGCCATAACAACCTGGCCAGTCCGGACAGCCCAGGCCGGCATCGGTTAACCGGGTATATGCGCCCAGTACAATCACTACCATCGTCAGCGCAATGGCAAAACTAACCAGCCGCTTTAAGCCATTCATACCGGCCCCCGGTCGAATTTCATCAGTTTCTGCAGGTCGGCCATCACATCTTTACCCAATAACGGAAAACTCTCGATTGCTGCCGGCAGCGGATAATGCAGCAACGCCAATCCCTGGTGCTCGACGATGATCAGGCTACCGGCCGGCAGCCCGGCAAACGTACTTTGCACAACTGCTATCTGTGCTTTGGCATCGACGCTCACTGTCGGCAATGCCGCTGGTAGCGCCGCAAGTATCAGCAAGTCCAGTTGATCTTGTTTGCGCCCAAGAGCCAGATCAATTTGTTGCATTAAGTGCACGACCGCCTGGCAATGGCTGTCGCAGGTGTCCGGTTGCAGATAGACCAAGCGCCAATGCGCCGAATTTGGCTCTGAGGCCGGCAACAGGCGGATCTCCTGTTGGTACCAGACGCCTTTGTTATTGACACCAGATTGATACCAGCCAGTTTTCAACAGCACCAAAGCCGCCAGCAATGGCACAGCCCCTACCAACAGAAACAAACTGAGAAAACGCTGCTTATTCATCAACTCTCCTTCTGATAGCGGACTGCGACTGCAACAAAAACCACGGCGAACGCGAGCAGAGCCCACTGCAAGGCATATGCGCGGTGTTTTTCCGGGGGGAGAATCACCGGTGAATAATGCGGTTGGAATTCGCTGTGCTGCTGGTAGAACACGGCATCGACCAGCGTCAGCCCGCTGCTGTGCGCTAAATCAGCCGGCACAATCGCCTGCACTCGTTGCGGGTAGTTTTCACTCACTTCCACATTTTGTCCGAGTACAAAAGGACGCGGTGCGTCGCGCAACACACCGCTTAATTCGAATGATGCCGGGACTTCGACCTTGGGTAAAACTGAGCGCTCAGACATGCCCGCCGTCCAGCCGAGATTAACCAACAACACCAGATGGCTGTCTTTGGCCTGTACCGGAATTAACACGTCGTAACCGACAACACCGTTTAGGATTTGATTGTCGACCAACCAGATATAAGGGGACAGCCAGAATGCTTCGCCTTGCAGCGGCGCACCGTCAAACTGGGCCAGTTCAGCCACCGAAAGCAATCGCAGCGGTACGCCATCCTGTTGTTGCCACGCAGAAATTTGCTGTAATTGTTGTGTTTTTTCTTCAGCGCGCTGCCATTGCCACCAGGCCAACTTGCTTAACAGTAAAAATGCCGCCACAGTTATCAGCACAGCCGCATATTGCCAGCCGTTACCGGCACCACGCGCTGAATTTCCTGGTATATGCGTCATAAGGACACCTGCCATGCTGATCAAAATTGTCTTGGTTTGTTTGTTATTTTTTGTCGTGTTTCAGTTGTTCCGTGCCTTGTGGCTGATGTTAAAAAACGATCCGAATCAGGCTTCGATGTCCAAGCATCTGGGCAGGCGCGTGATGTTCTCTGTGTTGGTTATGGGGTTAATCATTCTGGCACTGGCGCTAGGCTGGATCGAGCCGCACCAGCGGCCATATTGACAAAACCCGGTGAGCATGGACGAATTCAGTCGAATTCGTCCGGATCTGTTTCAGCTACAACACATAAACAAACACAAACAGACACAACCAGACCACATCAACAAAATGCCAATACCAGGCAGCCGCCTGAAAGGCGAAATGGTTGTGCGCGGTAAAATGATTTTTCAACATGATGCGCAACCAAATGATCGCCAGAAATAACGCGCCGAGTGTCACATGCAGGCCATGAAAGCCGGTCAGCAAGAAGAATGTATTACCGTAAATACCCGAATCGAGGCGTAAATTCAGATCCTGATAAGCATGCATATACTCGTAAGCCTGCAATCCAAGAAAACTGGCGCCAAGCAGTATCGTCAGTAATAGCATCAGCCGCAGCTGCAGTCTTTTACCCTGCTCAAGAGCCACATGAGCAAACTGTAGCGTCACCGAAGACGTCAGCAGGATCAGCGTGTTATACAAAGGTAAGCCCTGCCAGGGCATTGCCGTCGTTTCGATACCACCGGGGGTTTTGGTCATAGGCCAGTGTGCGGAGAAGTCAGGCCACAGAATTTCTGCCGTCATGGCGTTGTTACTTTCGCCGTCCAGCCACGGCATCGCTATCATCCGGGCGTAGAATAACGCGCCGAAAAAGGCGGCAAAGAACATCACTTCAGAAAAGATAAACCAGCTCATTCCCTGACGGAACGATCGGTCCATCTGTGCGCTGTACAACCCGCCCATCGACTCATCGATGACATTGCGAAACCAGCCAACCAACATAAAAACCAACAGCGCCACCCCGGCCAGCAGCATATATTCACCGTGGCCTTCTTTGTTGCGCGTGACTTCATTTACAAAATGGCCGGCACCAAAAGCCAGCAAAAATAAAGCAATAGCCCCGACAATAGGCCATGGGCTTTGCTCCGGTACATAATAGGTTTGATACGTCTTAGCCATGTTACTTCCCCGTCTGATAAACAGCAGCCACTTGCGCAGCTGGACTATGCTGGGTTACGTCGTACAGCGTGTAAGACAGCGTGATGGTTGAAAACTGCTCCGGCAGCGCCGGATCTACGTAGAACTGCAAAGGCATCAACAATTTCTCGCCGGCTTTTAAAGTCTGGCGCTGAAAGCAAAAACACTCCATTTTGTTAAAATATAAAGCGGCTTGTCCGGGCGATACTGATGGCACTGCTTGTGCGACCATCAATGCCTGTGTCGGATTTTCTGCTTCGTAATACACCAGTTTTATTTCGCCAGGATGCACCTGAATTTGCCGGGTCTGGGGTTGAAATAACCACGGCATTTTCGGATCCGGTTTCGCCAGAAACTCAATAGTGACCTGTCGTTTCAGATCAGTAACCGCTTTGTCTGCAGTCGCCGCCATACTGCTGGTTTTGCCATTCAGTCCGGTCAAATCACAAAATACGTCGTACAACGGCACCAATGCATAACCGAATCCAAACATGCCGCCAGTAATCAGCAGCAGTTTCAGTAACAGTGGTCTGTGATTGGGTGCCGTCATAAGTGGGTCCTATTTCACATCGGGTGGCGTCGTAAAGCTGTGATAAGGAGGAGGTGACGATAATTGCCATTCCAGTCCTTCCGCACCTTCCCATACCTGCGACGTCGCCGCGGGTCCGCCCTTGATACATTTCACCAGTAGCCAGACAAACAGCAGCTGTGACAGGCCAAAGGCAAAACCACCGATACTAATCAACGCATTAAAGTCAGCGAACTGCAGCGCATAATCCGGGATCCGGCGCGGCATGCCGGCAAGGCCGACAAAGTGCATCGGGAAAAACAGCACATTGACTGAAATGAGCGAACACCAGAAATGCCACTGCCCCAGCGTCTCGTCGTACATATGTCCGGTCCATTTTGGCAACCAATAATAGGCAGCAGCGATGATGGAGAATATGGCGCCTGTCACTAATACATAGTGGAAGTGTGCGACAACAAAATAAGTGTCGTGATACTGGAAGTCAGCCGGTGTAATTGCCAGCATCAGCCCAGAGAGTCCGCCAATGGTGAACAGCACGATAAAGGCAATAGCAAACATCATCGGCACTTCAAAGGTCAGTGCGCCGCGCCACATTGTCGCCACCCAGTTGAAAACCTTCACGCCGGTTGGCACCGCAATCAACATGGTGCAGTACATAAAAAACAACTCAGCAAACACCGGCATCCCGGTGGTAAACATGTGATGCGCCCAAACCAGAAAGGACAACAAAGCAATACTGGACGTGGCATAGACCATCGACGCATAACCAAACAACGGCTTACGTGAAAAGGTCGGAACTATGCTGGAGACGATGCCAAAAGCCGGCAGGATCATGATGTAGACTTCAGGATGACCAAAGAACCAGAAGATATGCTGGAACAATACCGGGTCACCGCCACCTGCAGCATCAAAAAAGCTGGTACCAAAGTATTTGTCGGTCAGTACCATCGTCACAGTACCGGCCAAAACCGGCATCACCGCAATCAGCAAAAATGCCGTAATCAGCCAGGTCCAGACAAACAGTGGCATTTTCATCCAGGTCATGCCTGGCGCACGCAGATTAAAGATGGTCACGATCACATTGATTGCGCCCATAATCGACGAAATACCCATGATATGTACCGAAAATACAAATAAAGCTGTGCTGTCACCGCTGTATTTGGTTGACAGTGGTGCATAGAACGTCCAGCCGAAACCAGGCCCGCCACCTTCCATAAACAGTGACATCAGCAGAATGGCAAAAGCAAACGGCAGGATCCAGAAACTCCAATTGTTCATCCGTGGTAATGCCATGTCCGGCGCCCCAATCATCATCGGGATTAACCAGTTGGCAAGTCCGGTAAAAGCCGGCATCACAGCACCGAAGACCATGATCAGGCCATGCACTGTCGTCATCTGATTGAAAAATGCCGGCTCTACCAGTTGTAAGCCGGGCTGGAACAGTTCAGCACGGATCACCATAGCCATCGCACCACCAATAAAAAACATGGTCAGCGCAAATAACAGATATAAAGTCCCGATATCTTTATGGTTTGTCGTATAAAACCAGCGTTTCAGACCCGCGGGCGGATGGTGATGCCCATGGTCGGCGTGATGATGTGGATCAGTTGAGATTGTGCTCATGCCTTACTCCTTCTGTCCATTTTTCGCGGCCTGTATGTCAGCGGCCTGGATCAGATCGCCGGTATCATTGTCCCAGGCATTGCGCTCATAGCTAATCACCGCAGCAATTTCCTGCAGGCTTAACTGTTTACCAAATGCCTGCATCGCTGTGCCCGCCTTTCCGTTCAGCACAATGTTGATGTGCGCGGCCTTTTGGTCAGCCAACGTCGCTATTTTGCTGCCTTTGAGTGCCGGAAATACGCCTGGCAAGCCAACTCCACCAGGCTGATGACAGGCGGCAC
>JAIXSW010000326.1 GCA_027484495.1 Gammaproteobacteria bacterium | reverse complement strand
GTTAACACCGCGCTGGTTAAAGTTGAGTAGCCGTTCAGAACGTTATTGTAGTGAGTAATGGAAGTGGTTAATGACGCATTGGCTGCGTTGGTATTTGCGGTAGCTGGGGCTGCCATACCAGCGATCTCGAGCGCACTGCGGTTTTTCGCGCTGGCACCTTTATAAGAGCCACCAGTAGCCCCCCAACTGATCACGTCGCTTGTGACTGAAGTCGTGCCGTTACCAGAAGCAGAGAACACTACAGGTTGTGACCAGTTTGAAGTTGCCAGATGTTGCCATTGGGTGACCAGACTTGCAGATGCCGTCATTGGCACTGCAGCGACCGCCAGTACTGAGGCAGCGATTAAATTACGCATAAGACTCTCCATGTGATTTGTATTTTGACCTTGAGACGAAACTGCATGTCCGCGCTAACATTGGCAAAAAACGAGCCAAAATTTATCATATTGATAAATATGAATAATTCAGAATTATTGATATACGGCGTGTATAAAATATGGACATTTGTTAAGTGTTGTAATTCAACATGAGAGAATGAAAATGAGGCGGGAAGATGTGAAATGGCATGGAACAAATTTTATGCAAAATCGGGTTGTACTATCTTGGCGTTCAACCTGTGACCGACTTAGCGTGACAATTGCTGCAATACGCCTGCAGCGCTATAGGACTGGGCATCGTCAGTGTGTGAGTGCAGAGTTGTTGCATGATCTTCAATATCGGTCTGAAGCTGTGGATCTAGATTGTCAGTAACCGGTATCACGCTCAGCTGCTGCGTTGACAGCTGTTGCCGGAAAAATGCGTTTCGACGTAATAACAGTTTCTTATAGGGTAACATGGTCAACTCCACTAGTTTGAGTTCCTCAGCCTAGTGATAGTCGATGGCAGATTTATGACAGTGGCCGGATAAAAAAGGCGACCCGCAGGTCGCCTTGATTTTTTCGTTCAAACCGCGTTACAGCGCAGCGATTTGTGCCTGCTGTGCCAGTAACTTGGCGACTGCCGCTTCGGCATCGGCCAGTTTCTCGCGTTCTTTCGCCAGCACCGCTTCTGGTGCTTTGGCGACAAAACCTTCGTTGGCAAGCTTGCCGGCGACACGGCTGACTTCCTGCTGCATCTTCTCCAGTTGCTTGGCAATACGTGACAGCTCCGCGTCTTTGTCGATCAGGCCAGCCATCGGGATCAGCAGGTCCATCGCGCCTAACAGCTGTGTGGCGCTCGCTGGAGCTGTATCTGCCTCACCCAGCACCGTGATGCTGTCTAGTTTGGCTAAGTTCAGCAGCAGGGCGCGGTTTTGCTCTAAGCGACGGCTGTCTTCGGCGGATAAATTGCGCAGCAACACCGGCAATGGCTTGGTTGGCGCAATGTCCATTTCACCGCGAATGTTACGAATAGCCAGAATAAAGCCTTTGACCCATTCGATATCGGCTTGTGCAGCAGTATTGATCAGCGCGCTGTCCGCTTGCGGATAGGCCTGGTTCATAATGCTGATGCCGGCGCTGAAATCTTTGCTGGCCAGTGGCGCAACGCGCTGCCAAATCTCTTCAGTGATAAATGGCATGATCGGGTGCATCAGACGTAGCAGCGATTCCAGCACTGTCACCAATGTTTGGCGAGTGCCGCGTTGTTGCGCTTCAGTGCCTTTAAACAGCACCGGTTTGGTCAGCTCCAGGTACCAGTCACAGAACTGGTTCCAGGTGAATTCGTACAGCGTATTGGCCGCCATATCAAAGCGATAGCTGTCGAGGTACTGACGGAACTGCGTCACCGTTTCCTGATACTGGCTTAAAATCCAATGATCAGCCAGCGACAGTTCGATATCGCCGCCGCAGAGGCCGGTGTCTTTGTCTTCAGTCATCATCGTCACGTAACGGCTGGCGTTCCACAGCTTATTGACGAAGTTGCGGTAGCCTTCGAGGCGCTTCATATCCCAGTTGATATCACGGCCGGTTGATGCCAGCGCCGCGAGGGTGAAGCGCAGCGCGTCGGTACCGGTGGCTTCAATGCCTTCCGGGAATTGTTTTTTCGTCTGATTGGCGATTTTTTCCGCCAGTTGCGGCTGCATCATGTTGCTGGTGCGTTTTTCCAGCAGATCTTCAAGGCTAATGCCGTCAATCATATCCAGCGGATCTATGACGTTGCCCTTGGATTTCGACATTTTGTCGCCGTTTTCGTCGCGGATAAGACCGGTCACATAGACGGTCTTAAATGGCACCTGCGGCTTGCCGTTTTCGTCTTTGATGAAATGCATCGTCATCATAATCATCCGGGCAACCCAGAAGAAAATGATGTCAAAACCAGTCACCAGCACGTCGGTCGGGTGGAAGGTTTTTAAATCTTCGGTATTGTCCGGCCAGCCCAGCGTGGAGAAAGTCCACAGTGCTGATGAGAACCAGGTGTCTAACACGTCGTTGTCCTGACGCAGCGTGACGCTGTCGTCTAAGCCATGTTTGGCGCGTACTTCGGCTTCATTGCGACCAACATAAACTTTACCATCTGCCGCATACCAGGCTGGAATACGGTGGCCCCACCACAGCTGACGCGAAATACACCAGTCCTGAATGTCACGCATCCAGCTGTAGTACATGTTCTCGTATTGTTTTGGCACGAACTGGATGTCGCCGTTTTCGACCGCTTCAATCGCCGTTTTCGCCATCGGTGCGACGCGCACATACCACTGGTCGGTCAGCATTGGCTCGATCACCACGCCTGAGCGGTCGCCATATGGCAGCGTATTGGTCAGCTCTTCAACTTTATCCAGCAAGCCTTGTGCATCTAAAGCGGCAACAATAGCCTTACGCGCGGCGAAGCGCTCTAAGCCGGCATATTCCGCCGGAATTGGCGCTACAAGTGCGGTATTTTCTTCACCGTTAGTGAAGAAACATTCGCCGGTGGTGCGGATCGTTGCATCCGGCGTCATTACGTTGATCAGCGTCAGGCCATGCCGTTTACCAACTTCGTAGTCGTTAAAATCGTGGGCTGGCGTGATTTTCACGCAGCCTGAGCCTTTGTCTTTGTCGGCATGCTCGTCAGCGATGATGGTGATGCGGCGATTAACCAGTGGCAGCAGAATGTCTTTGCCAATCAACGACTGGTAACGTTCGTCGTCCGGGTTCACGGCAACGGCGGTGTCACCGAGCATGGTTTCAGGCCGGGTGGTGGCCACCACGATATAATCTTTGCCATCCAGCGTTTTGACGCCGTCGGCCAGCGGATAACGCAGGTGCCAGAAATGGCCGCGTTGTTCTTTGTTTTCAACTTCTAAGTCGGAAATGGCGGTATGCAGTTTCGGGTCCCAGTTCACCAGGCGTTTGCCACGGTAAATCAGGTCGTCTTCATACAAGCGAACGAATACTTCCTGTACTGCGTTCGACAGACCATCATCCATCGTGAAGCGTTCTTTGTCCCAGTCAACTGAGTTGCCAAGGCGGCGCATTTGCGAGGTGATAGTGCCACCGGATTCGGCTTTCCATTCCCAGACTTTTTCGATGAAGGCATCACGGCCCATGGCGTGACGATCTGGTAAGCCGGCGGCAGCGAGTTTACGCTCCACCACCATTTGAGTGGCGATACCGGCGTGGTCGGTACCAACCTGCCACAACGTGTTTTTGCCCTGCATGCGTTTGTAGCGGGTCAGTGCATCCATGATGGTTTGCTGGAAAGCGTGGCCCATGTGCAGGCTGCCAGTGACGTTTGGCGGCGGGATCATGATGCAGTACGCGCCGTTGCTGTTGTCACCTGAAGGCTTGAAATAGCCTTTGCTTTCCCAGGCGTTGTACATTGCCTGTTCGATTTGACTTGGATTAAATGTTTTTTCCATGATTTCTGCCTGATCTCATCAACAACTTATCCGGGGGTACGCGTTTGCGGTTCCACCCCAAGCTGACGGTAATGTTTAAATTTCTGTCGCGCCGCGGCTTTGCCTTGTTCGGCCGCCGGCACAAATTCGATGATCTGACTGAAGCGGTTGGCAAAAGCGGGCACAGTGTCGGTGAGGTTAATCAGCACCTGGCGGCTGGTCCTTGGACCTTGCCAGCTGATCTCGACCGGAGCCCCACGGGCCGGGCCTTCGCCTGCCAGGTTGTGTGGCACAAAGCGTTCAGCGTCAAACTGCCATAATACCTCATCGACCGCCTCGGCGTCTTGCTGATTTGGGCAGTAGACAAACACGCGCTGGTTGGCGCGGAACAAGTCGGCACACAGCTGGCAGGTCAAAGCAAAATGAGCCGGCATGCCTGCCAGCTCATCTTGTTGCAGCAAAAAAAATTGCACTTGCATTAGTTGGCTCTCATTAACACGCACTCATACACAGCCACCCGGTCTGGCGAGCCTCACCGGGTGGCTGCTTGGGTTAATCCTGTGGATGATGGCCGGCGCGGTTGATTAAAAACTGCGTCAGCATCGCCACCGGACGGCCGGTTGAGCCTTTGTCTTTACCGCCACTGCGCCAGGCGGTGCCGGCGATATCCAGATGCGCCCAGTTGTATTTGCGGGTAAAGCGCGACAGGAAACAAGCTGCGGTGATAGTGCCGGCGGCGCGGCCACCGAGGTTGCTGAAGTCGGCAAACGGGCTTTCCAGCTGGTCCTGATAATCGTCCCACAGCGGTAAACGCCAGGCGCGGTCGCCACTTTGCTCGGACGCATTGAGAATTTCATGCGCCAGCGGATTGTGGTTACTCAATAAGCCGGACGCGTGTTTACCGAGTGCAATGACACAGGCACCGGTTAAGGTGGCGACGTCGATCACCACATCCGGGTCAAAACGTTCGACATAGGTCAGCGCGTCACACAGCACTAAGCGGCCTTCGGCGTCGGTATTGAGCACCTCAACCGTCTGACCAGACATCGTGGTCAGAATGTCACCCGGACGATAGGCATTGCCATCCGGCATGTTTTCCGCTGCCGCTAATACACCAATGATATTCAGCGGCAAGCCCAGCGACGCTGCCGCCTGCATAGTGCCAAGCACAGAAGCAGCGCCGCACATGTCGTATTTCATTTCATCCATCGCATCTGATGGTTTGATGCTGATGCCGCCGGTGTCAAAGGTCAGGCCTTTACCAACCAGCACCACAGGCGCGCTGTTGTCGGCGGCGCCCTGATAGTGGATCACTGCCATCGCAGCCGGGTTTTCGGAGCCACGTGCCACCGCGAGGTATGAATTCATACCAAGCGCTGCCATTTCAGCTGTGCCAAGGATTTCAACTTTGATTTTGTCTGACAGCTCAGTCAGCTTCTTCGCCTGATCTGCCAGCCACAGCGGCGTACAGATATTCGGCGGCATATTGCCGACGTCTTTACATTTTTTGATACCAGCAGCCACGGCCAGTCCATGTTCGACGGCCTTTTCACCGATGGTCAGGTCGCGCCGGGTCGGCACGTTAAAGACGATTTTGCGCAGCGGGCGGCGCGTTTCGTCTTTTTTGCTTTTCAGTTTGTCGAATACATAGAGACAGTCTTGCGTCGTTTCGACGGCATGACGCACTTTCCAGTAGGTGTCGCGGCCTTTGACATGGAGTTCTGACAGGAAACACACCGCTTCCATCGAGCCGGTTTCGTTCAGCGTGCTGATGGTTTTGGCGATGATCTGGCGATACTGGCGCTCGTCTAATTCACGTTCTTTGCCACACCCGACCAGCAGTACGCGCTCGCTGAGCACGTTCGGCACATGATGCAGCAATAACATCTGACCCGGTTTGCCTTCGAGGTCGCCCCGGCGCAACAGGTTACTGATATAACCTTCGCTGATTTTATCCAGCTGTTCGGCCACGGCGGACAGCCGGCGCGGCTCATAAACACCAACGACAATGCAGGCACTGCGTTGTTTTTCCGGACTTCCGCTTTTAACGCTGAACTCCATGGGGACTCCTGATTCAAAGAGACAAATTGCAGCAGGGGGCCGGACTGGGCGCTATGCTTGGTGAAGAGCTGTTCTGCGCTAATAAAAAGCTCGGAATCCGCTGCAGTTTCGTTGATAATAATTGCTATAAATATCCAGTTTACTTAAAAATTACCAGCGTGCCAGCAAAAAGACAGGTTTTTAGGGGGCTTTTTTGATTGTTTTTCGCTACTTGATTGGTGAAGTCTTTAAATCTCAGCTCGCGGTATTTCTGATCCTGATCACCATCATCTTAAGCCAGCGCTTCGTGAAAATACTGGCGGACGCCTCAGAAGGTGAATTACCGGGCCAGTTGGTGCTGACTTTGATTTCTTTGAAATTACCGCAGTTGGCGGTGTTGATCCTGCCTTTAGCCGCTTTTTTAGGCGTTTTGGTTGCCTACAGCCGCATCTATGCTGAGAGCGAAATGACCGTTTTACATGCCACCGGCATCAGCGAATGGTATGTCACCCGGCTGACCTTGGTTTTGAGCCTAGGGATGGCATTGGCTGCCGGCGGTCTGATGATGTACTTAAGCCCATGGGCGGCTGAACGTGAATACGAAATTATGGCCAAAGCTGATGCTGATTCCGGGCTGTCTACTTTATTACCCGGGCGTTTCCAGCAAACCTCCAACGAAAAAGCTGTGGTGTTTGTGCAGGACATGAATCGCGACGGCACACAGCTGTCCCGCGTGTTTCTGGCGCAATCGGCCAGCGAAGATAACTTAACCGGCTCCGTGGTGTACGCCGAAACCGGCGCCATCGCCGAAGACAATAACGGCGCGCAGCGGCTGGTGCTCAGCAACGGCCGGCGTTATGCCGGTTCCGTTGATGCGCCGCAATTCGACGTGCTGGAATTTGGCCGTTATGACATTCAGATCCGCGAACAACAGGTCGAGCAACGCCGGCGCAAGCTGAGTTCACTGCCTACTGACCAGTTGCTCGCTATCGACAGTGCCGAAGCCAAAGCCGAGTGGCACTGGCGGCTGGCGATCCCATTGTCCATTCCGATCCTGATGTTGCTGGCCGTACCCATGAGCCGGGTCAATCCGCGCCAGGGCAAATTTGGTAAGTTATTGCCGGCGCTGGCGTTATTCCTTGGTTATTACATTTTGCTGATTGTCTGTCGCAACCTGATTGAAAATGAAAAAATTCCGGCCTGGCTCGGCATGTGGTGGATCCACGCCATGGCATTGTTACTGGGCGTATTTTTATTGCTGCAAAGCCGCGCCGGTTATCAGCGTTTTGCCGCCCGCCTGAATGGCCGGGGCCGGAGGCAACATGCTTAAAATTATCGATTTGTATATTGGCCGGATCATTTTATCCACCACCTTGCTGAGCCTGACCGTGCTTTTGGTGTTATCCGGCATGTTCCGCTTTATCGACCAGTTGCGTCTGACCGATCGTGGCGACTACACGGTGTTGGTAGCAGCGATGTTCAGCCTGTTCACTATCCCTGGTGATCTGGTGACATTTTTCCCGATGGCGGCGCTGATTGGCGGCTTGATTGGCCTTGGCATGCTGGCCAGTAATAGCGAGCTGGTGGTGATGCAGGCGGCGGGGTTGTCGCGGCTCAATATCATCAGTTCGGTGATGAAAACCGCCTTGCTGATGATGGTGCTGGTGATGGCGGTGGCCGAGTGGGGCGCGCCGACGGCGGAGAAATTCGCCCGTGAACTCAAAGCCAAAGCCATTTCCGGTGGTGACTTACTGGCCGCGCAACAAGGGGTCTGGGCCAAAGACGGCGATGATTTTGTTAACATCCGCCAGGTGTCAGACGATGGTGCGCTGAAAGACATCACGATTTTTGAATTCACCCCCGACTTAGCGCTGCAGGCGATTGTGCACGCCCGCGCCGCCAGTTTTTTTAATGGCGTCTGGCAGTTGCAGGACGTCAGCCGGTTGGCGTTTCGCGATGAAAAAATTGAGAAACATCATTGGCCTGAGCAGCGCTGGCGTTCGACGTTAACGCCGGACAAACTCGGCGTAATGTCGATTAAACCGGAATTGCTCAGCTTAAAAGGTCTGGCCGAATATATCGAATACCGTCAGGTCAATCAGCAGGAAAGTAGCCGCTATCAGCTGGCGTACTGGCGTAAAGCCACGCAGCCGCTGACGATTGTCGCGATGTTATTACTGGCACTGTCGTTTATTTTCGGCCCGCTGCGTAGCGTGACGATGGCTGCGCGCGTACTGATGGGCATCCTGACCGGTTTTGGTTTTTATATGGCCAACGAAGTGTTTGGCCCGGTCGCGCTGGTGTATCAACTGCCGCCATTGTTGGGCGCCATTACGCCGAGCGTATTGTTTATCGGCATCGCCGTCTATCTGATGCAAAAACGCGGGTAGGCCCAGAGCCTACCGCGCATTCCGGTGTAGATTCAGGGCACTGCTTTGTTCTTTTGTCAGCACCACCACGATGGTGCCGGCTAACTGGTCCTGTAGTGCCAGACCTTTACCCCAACGGATCCACAACCAAAAATTACCAATACCAGCCAATGACGTCAGTAAGCGGATGAAGGCCTGACGCATCGTCACCGGCTTGCCGTCGCTACTGATTAACAACATCCGCCAGGCGCGCATACCCAGCGTCTGGCCGGCCTTGACCCAGAAATATAGATAAAACCACAAGATACAGGCCGTGCTGTATAGCTGAAACCAGATCGCATGTTTTTGAATATACTCAGCTTCATCCTGATATCCCTGCAGTGAGATCACGCCGGCTTTGGCCAGCAACGCCACGGCAGCAAGAGCCAGCGCCATGGCAAACATCCAGATCGCACAAATGACCAGCAGGTCGTACATGATGGCAGACAAACGGCGCAGCAGGCTGGCGCGGGGGGCTTCAGTGTACATATAAACTCCAGTTCAGAACTGACGGCAGTCTAACATGGACGGTTGGGAGGCGTCAGCTGGCGGCTTTGTTAGGACCGCGGGACTACAGCAGGAACGCTTGCCCGCTGCCGATATTTCAGGCAGATTGACAACGTTGTCAATTTATTTGCCAATTCCCTTCTCAACTCGCAAGGAACGTCAATGTCATGCAGCAAGATTAGCCGTACAGCACTGATGCGTCGGGCAGCAGCAGCAGCCCTGACCGCACTGTTACTGAGTAGTGCGACAACATATGCCGTTGCACAGCAAAGTGGCGCCAGTACCACAGTGGATAAGCCCTGCAGCAATGCGATGTTGCAAGGGACCTGGCAGCTGCATTATGCGATTTACCGGGACGGCAGTGGCAAAGTCGTCGGCGAAATCAAAGATCAGCAAACCAAGAGCCGCAAACTGATCGCCGGCCACCATTTCAGCTTTATCACCTGGGCGCCCGACGGCACATTTAACGTCGCCGCGTCCGGCAGCTTCAAGGCCGATGCCAGTGGTTATCACGAACAGGTCGACGCCACCTCATTGCCAAGGCTGCAGGGCAAAACCTACCATTTCCAGTGTGCAGTCAGCGGCGACAACTGGCGCCACCAGGGCCTGGAAGATGGCATTCAGATTGAAGAGCACTGGTTACGTGTCAGTGGTGGAGCGCAATGACCCAGCTAAGACACAGCGGATTTTGAATCCGCTGTGTTTACTGGATGAAAGATTGCTGCAAAATTGCGCAATTGATTGTCAGGATTGAGATTTTGCTTGCAGGGGCGGGAAGGCTTTGTATAATGCGGGTGTTTACTGCTCCAAATTCCTCTCAAATGCCTGGGTGGCGAAATCGGTAGACGCAGCGGATTCAAAATCCGCCGGGGAAACCCGTGTCGGTTCGAGTCCGACCCTAGGCACCAAATGACTCTGT
>JAIXSW010000464.1 GCA_027484495.1 Gammaproteobacteria bacterium | reverse complement strand
TTGCTTCCATCCGGTACGTGAAAGTCCCGCCCACGACCAGGTCCAGCTCGGCCCTCGGGCAACACCATTCGTCGACGGCGAAATTCCAGCCAACAATGTCCTGTGGAGTCACAAAACATTGCCAAACCCGTTCCAACGACGCATTCACTGTTGTCTCAATTGAAATTTTCATCGTCACTCCAATGCGAAAAGCCGACATCACCTGGCCTGCACTTCTGGTCGAACTTAGTATGAACAATTCGACATCATTTGAAAAAATGAGACATAACGCGATGAACTCAATATCTGCCACGTCAGACTTATCAATTAACTAACCAACTTTACGGCCATCAGCGAGCAAAGTTCGACTCAGACACCGTCCGGGCACGGACAGATGAGACCTGCTGTCCATGGTTTTTTTGCTGTGGGAGCGGCTATTTCGACAGCAGCGGCGGCCAGCGTTCCTGGCCGCTTGTCTGAATGAACCCAACATCAAAGCAGCCAGGCTAACAAGTCTGCGGATTAACCAATGCCGTTAATATATGATCTTCCCAGCGACCGTTAATCTTCAGGTATTTTTTTGCATAACCTTCTTCGGTAAAACCCAACTTTTGCAGTAAAAAGCCAGAGCGTTTGTTCGCAGGCATATAGTTCGCCATCACTCTGTTCAGTTCAAGCACCTCGAAGGCATGCTCAATCACTGCCTGGCAAAGCTGACGCATGCAGCCCGTCCCTTCCAGTGCTTGGCTGACGCCATAACCGATAAAACCTGCTCGGAACGGGCCATAAATAATGTTGGTCAAAGAACAATGTGCAATGACATGACCATCGCGTACACCGATAAAATATGCGGCAGTGCCGTGCAACTGTTGTTGTTCATAGGCAACGTATCTCTGCCGGATAGTCGCTTCGTCATAATAATCCTGTGGCCGGATTGGATCCCAACGTCCAAAATGCCCGGCGTTGGCGCGGTAATAATCCGCCAACAGGCCTGCATCATCTGCGCTGGACAAACGTATAATCATCGATTCCCTGCTCTTTCAGCCCGGCTGGTACTAACACAGCGGGCAGTTTATTCAATATTAAAAATACTAACAGCCATAACTGAGTTACCGTTAGAAATGGTGGTTATGCGTAAATACCGCGGATGGCAAGACGCAAGTGGTCAAAGTAGTAAATTCAAGTGACTGTGGCGCAAAGCCGCACTGACGAGTCTGTGGGTTCAAGGAGCATCATGGCAGCGCTGCTGCTAACCAGGTCAGTGCAGCCACAGCAAGCAGTGCTATCCAACCGGGATGGCGGCCACGGGTGGCAATCAACACCAGCATGGCACCACCTGCATACGCAGCGACTGTCGTATGCAGCACCAATGGCAGCAGCGGTTTGTTCGGATCCAGGGCCAGCTGAGCTAAGAACACCGCAAATGCCCAACCAAACAGAGTCGCCAAATGCCAGGTCGCCCAGATAATCCGGATATTGCGCGGACGCAGCGGCGGCGCATGCAGTGCAGGCACTACAGTACCTTGACGCAGGTGACGAAAAATAAGCAGCTCACCAAGCAAGGAATGGACAATACCTGTGACCACAGCAAGTCCGGCGGCAATCGCGAGTGTCGTTTGCATAGATGCTCCATTGGCGACCAGGTGGGGCTTGTGACCGATTGACAGCAGCGTAAGCACTGCCTGCGCCGCCGCAACCGGGGACAATGCAGTGATGACAAGCCCCGAAGCGCAGCGCTACTCGAACTTGCAGTCCTTCAAAACCAATTTGCTTGGTATGCCCGGCTGATAATGTGACACAGTGCCGGTTAATTTGGCGTATTCACCGGCCTGCAGCTTTATCGCGCGGGCGCGATGTTCGTCTGCCATCCGACACACTATGGGTGGCCAGAAAGCCGACTGATCGGCCGCCTTTGTCTGTAGGATCCCATTACTATCGATGGTCACTTTATACCAAAGCTCCACGGTGCCGTCGGTCTCCAGCGGCTCGCCCACAGTACCATCTAACAAATAGCGTTTGCCTTTATAGTGCGCAGTGATCATCTCGGCAGTTTTGCGCTTTGATAAAAAGTAAATGTCCTGTGCTAACCAGCGCGGCTGGATCTCTTCAATCGCCTCGGGCACTATCGCCGCGCGCGCTGCAGCGGCGATTTTCTCGCCTGCTGCGCCGGGTTTTATCCTGGCTATCATGCCACACATACCAGCGCGGATATCTTCGGGCTTCGCCACTGTACGCCGGTTCAGTTTGGTGCGGATACTCACATCCGCCGCTGCATGATTATTTTTAGCCGTCAGGTAAATCAGAAAAGGATGATGACCATTTTTTTGTTCAATGGTCAGCGTGCCCTCTGTCGCCGTTGCTTCTTCGCCTAAAACAGTGAAACCATCTGCCAGCGCAATCGCCCGCAATTGGCCAAGCGCACTGGCTGAAGTCAGCTCAGCGATAGTCGTATTGGTGGAGAATTCAGCGCCGTTACGCGGATCGCCTTCGGCCAGAAAATTATTTTCACAGGTATTTGCACTTGCATGCGCAGTGATGGCCAGCAACAGGATTGTGCTAAGGCCGGAGAAAACGTTCATGGGCTTGTCCTTTATCAACTAAACCATGGGGATCACGGGCGTGATAAATCGACTTTAATCAGGACCATTCAAACAATCTGTTAAAAAATGTATCAAATTTTTATCTAAAAAGACCATGCCACAGCATTGGCAGTCAGGCATCTGCAGAAGAAACTTCAGCCACGCTACAGCGGCCTGACGGCCTGGAACATAAGATCGGTCGGCTGGATATTTTCTGGTAAAAATGGTTCCCGGTCATCAAGTGTCAGCCGAGCTCTTGCGCTTTTTTCTAAATCGATTAAGATTCTGTTAGACGCCAATTTTAAACTGGTGTAAAACTAAACAATAACGATTCGCTGTGCCTGCCAGAGTGAAATCGCCTCACAACAAATAGAAAGCGTGCCGACAAGGCCAGATCCGGACCAGACGATATGCCAAACACCATTGCCCAGTTGCTGGCTGAGCCGGCATTGTTACAGCGTGAAGCGGATAATATCCTCAAACGCCACAGCGCCAGTTTAAAAGCCGCCGCCAAATCAAGTTGGCCGGTATTACAACCGCGTTTGGCGCAAGTGCTGCCGGAACTGCTGGGCCTCTATCTGCAGCTCTATGGCGATCAGTTTGATTGTTATTACCAGCTGGAGCAGTTATTAAAACTGCTGGCGAAAAGCGCGGCACAGCGGCCCGAATACCTGCAGGCGGAAGATGCCGCACCGCAGCATTGGCATAAAAGCAATCAGGCGCTGGGTTCGGCCTGCTACGTTG
>JAIXSW010000458.1 GCA_027484495.1 Gammaproteobacteria bacterium | reverse complement strand
TCGGTACGTTCGGCGATTTGTTTGCGCAGCGCACGCAGTTTACTGAACAGGATCCGGTCGTAATCTTGTTTTTGCTGCACCTTGCCGGCTTTCGGTGACGTCGGTGCGTTTAAGCGCGGAATGGCCAGCTGCAGGCTGGTTTCGCCTTTGAGCACAGGCCGCGCAGCCGGTAATAACTGCAGCACGGAATGGCGGGTGATGTCTTGTTGCAATAAGCCGTAGTGGATCAGCTGACGCAGCACTGACAGCCAATAGTCATGGCTTTTATCTTTGCCGATACCGTACGTGGATAGTTTGTCGTGGCCAAGTTCAGTGATTTTTTGGCCCTGACTGCCGCGCAGCACGTCGATGACATGGTGCATGCCAAAGCTTTGGCCAACGCGATAAACACAGGACAGCGCTTTTTGCGCCAGCTCAGTGCCGTCAAAACGCTGCGGTGGATCGAGACAAATATCGCAGTTGCCACAGGCTTGCTGACTGGCTTCGCCGAAATAATTCAGCAGCACCTGACGGCGGCAGGTCTGGGCTTCAGCAAAAGCGGCCATCGCATTAAAGCGTTGCAGCGTCACTTCAATCCGGCTTTGGTTTTCGTCGGTTTCAATCCATTTGCGCGTACGCGCGGTGTCGGCCGGGTCAAATAACATGATGGCTTCGGCGGCAACGCCGTCACGGCCGGCGCGGCCAGTTTCCTGATAATAGGCTTCGATGGTGCGCGGCAAATCAAAATGCACGACAAAACGGATGTTGGGTTTATTCACGCCCATGCCAAAAGCGACGGTGGCCACAATCAACTGCAGTTGGTCGCGTTTGAATTGGTCCTGCACGAGCGCGCGTTGCTCGTTACTGAGACCAGCATGATAAGCACCGACGGCAAAGCCTTTGGCTTTGAGTTGCTCAGCCAGTTCGTCGACTTTTTTGCGCGACGAGCAATACACAATACCGCTCTGATTTTCCTGACTTTTCAATAAAGTCACCAGCTGTTCCAGCGGGCGGAATTTTTCCAGTACTGTGTAGCGGATATTCGGTCGGTCAAAGCTGCTGATACTGATAAACGGCTGGTACAGGCCCAGTTGCTGGCGGATATCCTGCTGTGTCGCTGGGTCGGCGGTGGCGGTCAGCGCCAATAACGGCACTTGCGGGAACTGCTGTTTCAGGCGTGAAAGAGCGATGTAATCGGGACGGAAATCATGGCCCCACTGCGACACACAATGCGCTTCGTCGATGGCAAACAGACTGACACCAACATCACCAAGCCGCTGCAGAAACTGCTCTTGCAGCAGACGTTCCGGCGCCACGTACAACAACTTAATCAGGCCGTCACGCAGGCGGCGGAACACGTCCAGCACCTGTTCGCGCGTTAGACTGCTGTTGACGAAATCGGCGGCGATGCCCATCGCCTGCAGACCATCGACCTGATCTTTCATCAGCGACATCAGCGGCGACACCACCACAGTGACCCCCGGCAATAACAAGGCCGGCAGCTGATAGCACATCGATTTGCCACCACCGGTCGGCATCAGCACAAAGCTATCGCGACCGGCCAGCACCTGCTCAATGATCTCAACCTGACCAAAACGAAATTCGCTGTAACCGAAGGTTTGTTTCAGCGTCTGGTGCAAGAGGTCTGGAGTGGGGAGATCTGGCTGCAAAGCGGCGGTTACCTTGGTTAGCAAAAGTCGGCGGCTGAAGAACGTCGATATTCTACTGCGTCCACCGACACAGGCATAGCGCTTCATTGCGCAGAGTGCAGAAGCTGCATCCCAGAACCGGCAAATTTATCATGATGGAGTATGCTGATAGCAGTGTCTGCGTTGCAGCTGAACATCAGAAGAAGGAACTTGTCATGGCAGCGAAGTTTGCACTGAATTTTATCCGTCGCCCCGCGGTTTTATGGTCCGTATCCATGTTTTTTTTAGGGACGGTCATCCCGCTGCACGCTGTGACTCCGGACCGGCTTACTCCAGAGCAACAGCAGCAATTGTTGCAAAAACGGGAGGAAGAAGCTAAGCGCGGGATTGAACTGATGATGGCCGAGATCCAGCAGGCGCGGACGCAGGGGTTTGTACAGCAACCGGTTTGGCTCGGTAGCCCCTTCAAACTGATGCAGGGGCAGTTTACCGGCATGCGGGCTTGTGGCATGCCTGGCAGTATGGTGCATATGACGCTCAATCAGGACAGCAATGGCAAACTATCCGGCACCCTGACTGAGGAAATCTTCTCCAACCCCTATAGTATGGAAGGCGCAACGCCAAGTTTTAGCTTTGATGCTGATTACTCGCCGACCTGGGGCTTTTTCTACATCAAACCGCGTCCGGCACGCACTGGCGGGAATCTGTACCGGCCTTTTACCGGTATTGTCGATGTGGCCGGCGATACTATCATGCTGCGCTCCTGGCATGACGGCGACTCTTGTACACCATTGTTACTCAAACGCGGGTCCCAACTGCCGCCGGAGTGGGCTCATGTGGCGGACTTACATACGGCAAAGGCGGCGCGCCCCTCAACTTTTTTCGGGAACAGCCAACCGGGTTGTTCCGAGCAGACTCTGCGCTGGTTAGAGCAATCCCGGCAGTGGATAGGCCAACAGACCCGCGACCCCCTGTCCATCGCAAATACCGCAAATTTGTTTGCGGAACCCTATTTCAGCCCGGTGTTTGGCAAGCCATTCCTGCAATTATCCGGCAAACAGCAACAGGCGTTGGTCGCAGAACTGCGGGTGGGATGCATCAGCAATCCGGCGTTTCGCCAGCTGTCGAATGTGTTTACCGGCGTGAGTGAAAGTGTGTTTCAACCCAGCGGGACTATCAATGTAACGACGGCGATTTTTAATCTGGGGCAAACGGCGCTGCGCGGCTGGCAACAGGACATCCTGCGGCTCAGTCTGGAGCGGGCCGACAAAGCGCCTGACGAGCTGAAATTAAAGCAGGATGTAGTCGATGTGTTGCGGCCATTGCTGACGATACTCTGGCCGGCGGAAGGCAATCAGTTTCTGCATGATTTGGACCTGCGCATGTTGCTGAATTCGATCCGCAATAGCCCGCTAAGGAACAAGGAGTTGCATGATATTGAAGCGCTGGCAGCCCGCCTGACGGAGGTTCGCCCGATCCTGACCAAGGCTGAGCAACAGCAGTTATCCAGCGAATTCAGCCGTATGCTCGATAGCTATCTGCCGGTGGTTGCCGCAGCAACTTTGCCGAAGCTGAGTAACGCGCGTGAAACTGTACAATTAACTGTATGGCAAAGCCGCTATCCGGCTATGTACAGTTTTGTCTCAGAACCAACCCGTCAGCGCCTCGACCAATTGTTTGCCAAAGGCCATCAGGACGGAATGCAGGGTACCTTGGCCAGACGCACACAGCTGGCGGAAGACATTGTGGCCAGCACCGATGCGGCGGACCTAAGGCTGCGAAAACTGGTCAAATTGCACAATGAAACCGTTGATGCTTTTGCTGACAGTATTGCGGCTGACCTCTGGCAGGGTTTTCTGACCAAACAAGCTGGCTTGCGCAGGACGTTGTTGCCGCAGGCGCAAAGGGCCATCCTTGGACAACTGGCGAGCGTGACGTCTAGAGGTGGTGTTGACCGTCTGCTGGCGCTGTATTTGATTGAGCAGGACAATAAATGGCCGGAAAGTGCCGCCGTTGTGGCTGCAGCGACTCAGCGACGCATAAAACTATCACCTTTCGCGGCCTATCCTTTTGGTGAGTATCTGGATGCGATTTACGGTGCCGATAATCTGACGATTTACCGGTTAGATGGTGAATATTTTGACCGCATAAAAGCGGCGCAGCAGCAGTTTCACCAGCAACGTAAAGAACGGCAGGGGGCCGGCGGCCCTTCGTATGTGGATGTGGTTGGGTCCTTGACGATACTGGCGGACTTACAAAAACAAAGCCTGGTGGCACCTATTGCTGCCGACTATGTACTGAATTACCAGACGTATTTTAAAGCCTGCCTTGGCCCTGACGCTTTGGTCGTGCGCCGTCAGATCACGACAATTGATTACAAAGATTATGGTGACGGCGTGCAGCACGAGACCGCCCGGCGCGAACAACAGCGCACCGCGGTGGTGAAACCTGCACTTTTACCACTGGCAGATCGGCTCAGCCTGTTACCTTCAGACGTCACGTCCTGGCTGCGGGCCATGTATTTGTTTAAGGATACGACGCTGACGGACATGCGCGCGTCGCTGCAGCAACTGATGCAGCAGCATCGCTGCGACAGCCCGGAGGTGCTGCAGTTTGAGCAAAACCTGCAGGCGCTGTTTGATGAATTGATTTAGGGCGTGTTGACGTTTGGTGATTAAGTTTTGTTCGT
>JAIXSW010000334.1 GCA_027484495.1 Gammaproteobacteria bacterium | reverse complement strand
GGACATCAAGGCCCGGCAATGAAGCAAGCCGTCGCTACAGCACGGCTTGATGCCATCCAACAACGATTAGAAGCATTCAGGAGCATTCCGTATGAACAGGCGTAAATTTTTACTGGTGAGTGCTGCAGTCGCCGGCACTGGTGTGGCTGGGGTCTATGGCGCTGGCAGTCGCTTTGTTGCGGATTTGACAGCTCTGCAACAAGAGCTCCAACAAATGGCCGGTAAAACCCTGAGTAGCAGTGGCAGCTGGAATGTCAGTCAGATCTTTCAGCATCTGGCACAAAGTGTGCGGGGTTCTTATCAGGGCTACCCACAACAGCGCAGCTGGTGGTTCCAGCACAGTATTGGCCCACTGGCACTGCAAGGTTTTAAAGCCGCCGGCGCCATGCGCCACCCGTTGGATGAAGCGATCCCCGGCATGCCGGATCTGGATGCTACGCTAAACCCGCAAGTTGCTCTGGCTGCATTGCTGCAGGCATTAGATGAATTTGCTGCAGCCACCACGCTGGCACCGCATTTTGCGTATGGCACGCTCAGCCATGCCGATTTTCAGGCCGCTCACCAGCTGCATATCCGCCAGCATTTAAGCCAAATTTCGGTCGCTTGACGGCACCGTGCAGGATCGGATGTAAAGCAAAAATCCCGCTCCGTAAAATGTGATGCTAAATTGCCAATAAAAAAGGGCAGCCAAGGCTGCCCTTTTGCATGGTTTCAACACTTAAATCGCTTCGAGTTCCGCCTGGCGGATCATGTCTTTCTGGTGGTCTTTCGCCAGCAATACATAAATCGACGGCAGTACAAACAGCGTGAAGATAGTACCGATAGTCATACCAAACACCAGCACAATACCAATTGACTGACGTGCTTCTGCACCAGCGCCATCCGCGAAAATCAGCGGTGTGTGACCGGCGATGGTAGCGATACTGGTCATCAGCACCGGACGTAACCGCAACACTGAAGCTTCGCGGATCGCATCAATTTTTGCCCGGCCTTCTTCCTGCAGCTTGTTGGCAAATTCCACCACCAGAATACCGTTGCGGGCAATTAAGCCAACCAGCGTCACTAAACCGACCTGCGAATAGATATTCAGCGTACTGCTGATTGCGTCGGTCCAATGCGGGATTGGCGCATACATTTTCCAGAAAGTGAAAATCAGCGCACCAAACATCGCCAGTGGCACTGACCCCGCCAGAATTACGATCGGGTCCCGGAAGCTGTTGTACTGAGCCGCCAACACCAGGAAAATCATCGTCAGGGCCATCAGGAAAGCAGGCAGGAACGTATTGCCCTCACGCTTTAACTGCCGTGATTCACCAGTGTAATCAATGGTATAAGTTGCAGGCAGAATCTTACGCGCTTCCGTTTCCATGTATTTCAGCATTTCATCCAGCGAACCAGCCCCAACGCCCGAAATTTTCACCGCATTGAGTTGCTGCATCCGGTTGATCGAGCGCGGAACCGTTGAATGCGTCAGCGTCGCAATCTGGTCCAGCCGGATCATGCTATTGTCAGGTCCGGTGATATACAGCTTGGCCAAATCGTCCGGCGTCAACCGTTCAATCCGTTTGACCTGTGGGATCACTTTGTAACTCAGGCCATCTTTATTAAACCGGTTGACCCAGCCACCACCGAGCAGAATGCCTAAATCCTGCGTCACAGTGCGCATGTCCAGACCCAAATCAGCGACTTTTTCGCGGTCGATATTCAGCTGATATTCCGGCTGGTCAATTTTCATATCCAGCATCGGCGGGAAGAAAAACTTTCCGCTTTCGGTAAAGGTCTGTTGCAGCTTCAACGCATAGTCATAAATTTCCTGACTATCCGCCGTCGATGCAATGACAAACTCTATCGGGAATTGCCCACCACCCGGCAAAGACGGCGGCGTGATTGGCAGGATCCGAACCCCGGCAATTTCGCCCAGTTTCTGCTGCACGTCCGGTAAAATCTCGGTAGTCGTCCGCTCACGTTCCGCCCATGGTTTTGTCACCATGCCGCTGAAACCACCGGTCGGGAAGGTGATTTGGAAGGTAAAATCAGTCTCTGGGATGGACATAAACACTTCATTGACCTGTTTGCCATAAAATGACGCCTGATCAATGGTTGAGTTCGCCGGTGTATCAACAATACCAAAGATCACGCCCTGATCTTCAGTGGGCGCGAGCTCTTTGCTCGACATGATATACAGCGGCACCACACAGATAGAGATAAAGCCCCAGAACAGGTAAACACCAATACGGTTTTCCAGTGTGGCATTGAGTTTACGGCTATAAAACGCGGCGAACCGATCAAAGATTTTCGATAACGGCGCTTTAATCTCGCGGTGCGGAGATAGCATCCGCGATGCCATCATCGGCGATAAAGTCACTGCGACTATCGCCGAGATGGTAACAGCGCCAGCCAGTGTAATGGCAAACTCACGGAACAATGTCCCAGTCAAACCACCTTGCAGACCGATCGGGATATACACGGACATCAGCGTCACGGTCATCGCCAGAATGGGCCCCGCTAATTCACGGGCAGCAACCAGAGAGGCGTGGAAAGGCTTTAAACCTTCCTGAATATGCCGCTCAATGTTTTCAACCATGACAATAGCATCGTCGACCACTAAACCGACTGATAATACAATTGATAATAAAGTCAGCAAATTCAACGAAAAGCCACAAAGCTGCATGATAAAAACGGCACCAATCAGTGACAACGGAATGGCTACCAGAGGGATCAGCACAGAGCGGCTGAAGCCGAGGAACAGGAAAATGACCACGATAATAATAATCAGCGTTTCAGCCAGTGTTTTAATAACGTCCTGAATCGCTGCATCAATATACTTGGTAGCGTCGTACGACACTTCACCCGATAAGCCTGCCGGTAGATCTGCTTTGATTTTTTCCATTTCAGCAGTGACAGTCCGGATCACTTCCAGACTGTTGGCATTTGGCGCGACAAACACGCCCATAAACACCGCCGTCTGACCGGAATAATTCACTTCCACGCTGTAGTCGTCCGCGCCAAGTACTACATCGGCCACGTCCGCTAACCGGATCACGCCATCGGCATTTTGCCGGACCACGATGCGCCGGAAATCTTCGACATTGGTGAGGCCGGCATTGGCATTCAGATTGACCTGGGTATAACTGCCTTTGGTCTGGCCTATCGCAGCCTGCACGTTCTGCGCTTGTAACGCAGCCCGTATATCCGCCGGCGTGACGCCTACTGCAGCCATTTTCTCGGTCTTCAGCCAGATCCGCATGGCAAAGGTGCGGCCGCCGAGAATTTCAGCTTTTTGCACACCGTTGACAGCAATCAGACGCGGTTGAACCGAGCGCGTCAAAAACTCAGTGATCTGGTTTTGCTCCAGAATATCCGAGCTGAAACTCAGGTAAGCCTGAGCAAACTGGCTGTCAGCAGCTTCAATCGCCAGTGACGGCACCTCGGCTTCCGGCGGTAATTCACCACGCACCTGATTCACTTTCGCGCTGATTTCGGTCATCGCTTTCAGCGGGTCATAGTTCAGTTGCAAATGGGCCGTAATGGTCGACATGCCCATGGAGCTTTGCGATTCTATGTAATCGATGCCCCCCGCTGACGCAATAGCGCGTTCAATCGGCGACGTGATAAAACCCCGGATCACATCAGAGTTCGCGCCGATGTAAACTGTGGTGATCTTGATAACCGCGATGTCACTACGTGGATATTGCCGAACTGATAAGCTGCTGAGCGACTGAATACCCGCCAATAAAATCAGCAGACTGACCACGATCGCCAGTACCGGTTTTTTGATAAAAATATCGGTAAATTTCATACAAACCTGCCTGTGGCGCCTTAACTGTCAGTGGGCGTTGGAGTGGCTTTGAATTCCGGTGTCGGTTTTGAGCCAATCACCACAGCCTGGTTATTAAACAATTTGAAAGCGCCGGCGCTCACGACCTTTTCACCCGCTTTTAAGCCTTTGGTCACCTCAATAAAATCGCCAAGCGCCTTGCCTGTCTGAATAAACTGCTGACGAGCCACCAGCTTGTTGTCTTTGTCGTCAACGACAAACAGAGTATCGCCATATGGGGCATAAATAATGGCGGCAGCGGGAACTGCCAGCACTGTATGTGGGTTGCTTAAGGTCACTGTGGTAGTCACAGCCATGCCAGGAACCAGTGCTTTACTGCCGTTATCCAGTGAGGACTGCACGGTTACATTGCGGGTTTCCGGATGGATCTCGGTGCCGATGGCCGTCACCATGCCTTTCACCACCAGATTGTCACGCCCACCGGTGGTGACTTCCACTGGCAATGTTGTGGTCATTTGACTCAACCAGTCTTGTGGTACCGGGAAATTAACGCGGACCCGGTTAGTGGCCTGCAATGACACGATAGCAGTGCCGACTTGTAAGTCTGTCCCCAGGTCGACCTGACGAATACCGACCCGACCGTCAAACGGCGCGCGGATCAGTTTTTTCTGTAACGTGGCATTTAAATCGTCCACATCACCTTGTGCCGATTCCACTTGTTGTAATGCGGTATCCAGCTCGCTTTGACTGGCCAGTTTGTTGGTTTTCAGCTCACGGATCCGCTGGTAACTGGTTTTTGCCAGTTTTAACCGGGCCTGTGCCGCATTAAGCTGAGCCGCTTCATTGATCGATTCCTGTTCGATTAATACATCGCCGGCTTTGACTTCAGCGCCGGACTGAAAGGTGATCCGCTTTACTTTACCCGGTACCTGCGCGGAGATCATAATGCCCTCGTCCGCTTCAACGGTGCCGATCGCCGTATAGGTATTGGGCCATTGCTGCTCAGCGGCAACAAAGACAGAGACGGTTTCGGGCGGCTGCACCTGGCCACCACCGGCAGCCATCACACTAAACTGGTCCATTTTCACGGCAACTACAGTACCGACCAGCACAGCTGTGATCACAAGAGACATCAACACAGGTTTCAGGATTTTCATATTAAGAGCCAAGGTTGCGTTATAAGGGGGAAGTGTCAGGTGATTTCAGAACTCCTTGGGAAATCACCGAAAAACACCTGTATAAAATAACACGGTTTTTTAGTTGCAACGAGATTGCCGTGCACAAAAAGTCAGCAGAGAAATGTAAAAAGCTGTGAATGACGGGTACAAAAGTTAACTTATAACACGCTTGCGACCGGCGTTTTAGCCGGCAGTTTCAGAATTGAAATGGAATCACCCACAGTTTTTGAGGGCTTTGATAATTATGCCAAAGCTGTTGATATGACTGGTGTAACACCGGATGTAAGCTGCCGGGCGCAATCTCAGCAAGCGGCTGCAGCACAAAGGCGTTATATAATATTTCTGCCCGCGGTAACTCCACAGGCTCGGAACAAATCAGCTGATCATAACTGAGTAGGTCCAGATCCAGACTGCGACCGCAATACTTAATGCCGTCACGCACTCTGCCATAGTTGTCTTCAGTTTGCTTGCACAAAGCAATCACTGCGTCCAATGCAAGTTCGGTATCCGCTCCGATCACCATATTGTAAAAAGCATCGCCAACAAAACCCACGGCTTCGCTTTCATACACCGACGACAACTGCAGCGGTCCAAGCGACTGCGCCAGATCACGCACCGCGCCACGCAAATTCGACTCACGATTAATGTTAGTACCAACGCTAATGTAAATCCGTGCCATCAGTGGCGACTCCGCACGATGCGAACGCCCACTGTCGCGGCAGCAGCCACGGCACCTGGTTTATCGACCTGCACCATCACCTGTGTGGTGGCGAAATCCGCCAGCAACATGGTGGCAATGCGTTCTGCCAGAGTTTCAATGAGTTCGACCGGGCCGGACTGTACCAACGTCGTCACCCGCTCACAAACAACGGCGTAGTCCAGTGTTTGTCTGATGTCGTCGGCATCCGCGGCGGCGCGAATATCAGTACTCAGCTCCAGATCAAAAAACAGCCGTTGCTGAATAGTTTTTTCCCATGCATACACCCCAATTACAGTGTCGACGGCCAGTTGTTTAACAAAAACGATATCCATCAGAATGTTCCGCTGTTATAAGAAGTCTGGAGAAACACGGGCTGGTCGGATAGGCAAACGCACGAAAAGTCTATAATCTGACCGTCATGCCACATGCCCGACCTTTGTGGCGCGATCTTAACGCAAAATCAATAACTGAGGAACTTCATTGATGACCCCGCTGATTGGCGGGATGATGCTGTTAGCCTATTTATGTGGTTCAGTATCATCTGCGGTAATAGTAAGTAAACTGTTCCGATTACCTGACCCAAGACTTCATGGCTCCGGCAACCCGGGCGCGACCAATGTGTTGCGTCTTGGCGGTACACTGCCGGCAGTGCTTGTCCTGGTGTTTGATGTACTCAAAGGAACCATTCCGGTCTGGGGATCCTATTTCCTGAAAATCGATGCATTTTATCTTGGCATGATCGCTATTTGCGCCTGTCTTGGTCACATCTACCCGCTATTTTTCGGTTTTCAGGGCGGTAAAGCCGTCGCAACAGCTTTTGGTACTATGATGCCAATTGGCCTCGACCTGGCGGGCCTGCTCATTGCCACCTGGATAATTCTGATTGGAGCAACCGGTTATTCGTCGTTTGCCGCCATAGTGACTGTTGGTCTTGCGCCTATATTCACTTGGTTTATCAAACCTTTATATACAATTCCGGTATTGATGCTGAGTATCCTGATTATTTTCCGTCACCGGCAGAATCTGCTGCGGCTATGGCACGGTACTGAAACAAAAGTCTGGGATAAAACCAAACGACCGAAAGAGTAACAGCAGGCATCAGGTACACTTGCATGACTAGCTTGACGCTGAATAAAAAATGCCTGAAAAATCAGGCATTTTTTATTTCGATTACAGGATTCAAACCGGCGGCAGCTGCTGCATTGGCCAGCGCGGCGTAACGCCAATCGACAAATCCTGCGCCTGACCAGCCCTTAGCCTTTGCCAGCCGGCATAAGCGATCATCGCGCCATTGTCAGTACAAAATTCTTTACCGGGATAAAACACCTGCCCTTTTAATGATTTCATCAGGTCGGCAAGCTGCATGCGCAGGGATTCATTCGCACTGACACCACCTGCCACTACCAGAGATTTTAAGCCGGTTTCCTTCAGCGCACGGCGGCATTTGAGCACCAGCGTATCAACAACAGCCTGTTGAAACGAGGCAGCAATATCAGCCTGCACCTTGGGCGTTTTGCCTTCAGCAGCAATCACGTTCGCAGCTGCAGTTTTCAGACCGCTGAAACTAAAATCCAGACCTGGTCTGTCCGTCATCGGTCGCGGGAAGGCATATTTTTTTGCATCGCCGCTTGCAGCCAATTTGGCCAACAAAGGCCCGCCCGGATATTCCAGCCCCATCAGCTTGGCCGTCTTATCAAAAGCTTCCCCGGCCGCGTCATCCACAGACTCCCCTAGCAACTGATAGCGGCCAATGCCATCTACCCGTACCAGTTGGGTATGCCCACCCGACACTAACAAAGCCAAAAATGGGAACTGTGGCGGATGCTGTTCCAGCATCGGCGCCAGTAAATGGCCTTCCATATGATGTACAGCCAATGCCGGCTTGCCCCAGGCAAAAGCCAAACTACGGCCAATGGCCGCGCCGACCAGCAAGGCACCAGCCAGTCCTGGGCCTGCGGTATAAGCAACACCGTCAATTGATTCAGCATTGCATCCAGCTTCAGTCAACGCCTGTTTGATCAACGGCAGAGTTTTTCTGATATGATCGCGACTTGCCAGTTCAGGGACAACCCCCCCATAATCGGCATGCAGCGGGATCTGGCTATAAACGATATGGCTCATCAGGCCTTGTTCTGTGTCAAAGATCGCAATCCCGGTCTCATCACAGGATG
>JAIXSW010000072.1 GCA_027484495.1 Gammaproteobacteria bacterium | reverse complement strand
TATGCCACTTCGGATCATCATAACGTCCGATAATCTCAATATTCCCGTCCGCATCCAGATCTACGATTTGAATAGCAGTAAAGGGAGTCCAACGCTCGTCCGTAGAATCTGGAATACGATGAATTATAATCTGCTTAATTATATCCGGCCTACTTATATTTCCGGCACCATGTTTACTTATAAAACTGTTCAGGTAATTTTGAATATCTGCACCACAAGCCTCTTGACCATATGACACTGTCGGGCTCAATAAACCAGCCAACACTATCCATGTTTTCATATTCAGCGCATTACCATCCATGTTCAACACTCCATAAATTATCTTTCATGCAATTTTCTGTTATTACTCAGCGTTATTAAGAAACTGCGACACTATTACCTTCAATTTTGTTTACCGAGCTGTACTCAGTCAGTTCCTGGCCAATCAGAGCAATGTCTTACTGTGTCTGATGGAGCTGTTTGTCCAGCTGAAGCACTCTCAATGAATTTAAAGTAGAAAATAGCATAACAATAAAACCACTTTGTTAACATATGCAGTGCATAACTTGCCCTTTTGGGTAATTTTACCATCTGGGCAAAACCGTTGTTTCAAGTCATGGCCGACTGATCTCAGGGTCTGAATGGTGTGGGTATAGGGCCCCGCAATCAGTAAAGCGTTTTTTTGTGTCTGTCAGATACATCTACACCATAAAAAAAGCCCTGTTTTTCAACAAGGCTTTTCTTCAAGTAAAACACGGGGAATGCTTCAGTTACTGAGCTATCAGAACCGGTAGCCCAGCGACAGGCTGACTGTTCTTGGGTCACCGTAGTACGCGGTGATGGTTTGCTCGGCTGCCAGCAGCGGGAAGTTGTAACCGGCGATGCGGGTGATCTTATCGCCTAAGTTACGGCCCTGCAGCGACACATCCCAGTGACCATCGGCGGAATACCAGGTGGCACCGGCGTTAAACAGCGTGTAGCCGCCGTAGTCCAGCATCGATGGCAGTTCAAAGATCTGCGTTTCGCTGCGGTGTGACAGGTTCGCGTTCAGCACCAGTTCGCCGCCGTACATCGCCACTGTGTATTTACCGCCTAAAGTGGCTGTCAGTTCCGGCGTGTTGGCAAAAGACCACAACCCAGACACGTCTGACGTGGTTTTCGTCACGGCATCGTAAAACAGCACTTCATTAAACTTGGCGTCGGTATAACCGACTATCAGATTAAATTGCAGTGCGTCGCTAGCGACAGCTGTCGCTTCCAGTTCAATGCCGTTGATGTCGGCGCTGGCCGCGTTCAGTACTTGTGACGCTACTGTGTTATTGACGGCGCGTTGTACTGTCACTTGCATATCATCATAAGCCGAAGCAAACACCGCAGCGTTGACACGTAAGCGACGGTCCAGCCATTCGCTTTTTACACCCAGTTCATAAGTATCCACCGTTTCTGGCTGATACGGGTCGCCGGCTTTCGGGTTGACCGACTGGTTGCCGCGCATGTCAAAACCACCGGATTTAAAGCCGTCGGTGTAAGAGCCGTACACCATCATGCTGTCATTGGCCTGATATTCAAAGCCAACGCGTGGTGAGAAATGGCTGAAGTTTTCGCTGCCTTTAAAATCAGACTGAGTGCCGATTTTGGTCGCGCTGATGCGTGGCAATTTGTAACCGAGATAAACATAACGATAGACGTTGGCGTCTTTGTCATCTTCGGTGTAACGACCGCCCAACGTGAACGACCATTGGTCATTGACCTGATAAGTCCCCTGCGCATAACCGGCAAAAGAATCCGTTTGCACACAGCCACCGTTTTCGATGGTCACACCCAGGCCCGACACCAGCACAGTGCCAAAAGCACCACAGGCATCGCCTTCAAATGAATACAGACCTGAAGCAAACTTCAGCGGGCCGCTGTTATACAGGAACTGCAGCTCGTGTGAGGTTTGTTCATCTTCATAAAAAGCCGGTACATCGAGCGACGGTAATTTGGTGGCATCAAAATCGATATTGGTGTCGGTGACGCCTTCACGTTTGGCAGTGATAGCTTTCATCGTCCAGTCGGCATTGATATCCCAGGCCATCGTCAGCGAATGACCTTCAGTGCGCACCATGTTGGTGGCCGGCATACTGCTGTTGGAGTCATACACATTTGACGGCGGCGTTTCTTTGGTCAGCAAACTCGGCGTTAAGCGGTGACCGCCTTTCGAATTGGAATCATCTTTGGTTTTGTCGTAGGCGAAGTTAAAACGCAGATTATCCAGAGCTTGATACTGCGCGCTGAAACGCCCGGTGATGATGTCTTTGTTGTAGTTTTCGGCGCCGGTATTGAGGTATTTACCAAAACCGTCGCGGTCATAAAATGCCCCGGCAGCACCGATGGAGAATTTGTCGGTAATGGCTTTTTGTCCGGACAGTTTTAAGTCACGCTGATGGTAGCTGCCGACAGTGCCGCGAATAGCAAACTCGTCTTCGCCGCTCAGTGGCTTGGTGACATATTTGACCGCGCCGCCAATAGTGTTGCGGCCGTATAAAGTGCCTTGTGGGCCACGTAATACTTCGATGCGCTCGACATCATAGATATCCATCGCCGCGCCTTGTGGCCGCGCCATGTACACGTCATCGATATAAATGCCGACGCCCGGTTCAAAGCCCCACAGCGGGTCTTGCTGACCAATACCGCGGATATAAGCCGTCAACGTGCTGTTAGTACCACGCGATACCTGCAAAGTGGTATTCGGTGATTGTTGCTGAATAGCCGTCAGGTTTTCGATACCTTTTTGCTTTAAGTCTTCAGCGCCAATTGACGTCACCGCCACCGGCACCGATTGCAGATTTTCTGCGGTGCGACGGGCCGTGACCTGGATCACTTCCAGTGCCGCTTCTTCTTTTTTCGCCGCAGGCTCAGCGCTTTGCTCAGCCGCATAAACCGGGCCCGCCAGCACGGCACTGATAGTCAGTGCCAGCAACGCCGGTTTAAACGAAGTGTGAGTGGTACGGTGCAATTTATAATTATTCTGGGCCATCGGGCATCTCCTGCTGATCTCGGCTATCACTTATCTTTCTGATGTATTTCAGTTACTTGTTATAGGTGTTCCGAGCATTTCGCCATGATACTAACCTGCTTGGTTGCCGCTGTCATAAAAATCGGGGCACAGGCAATTCAGTGACGGAACGCTCAGACTGATAGCGTTACTTTAGGCTGAACTGATGAAATGTTAATCTGTACCTTAGTACTATAGAGATACCAGCCCTGATGGCTCAGACTCAGAAAAAACCGAATCAAGGACTTTTTTTATGCTGAGTTTAACCGGCTTGTTGCTTGGGCTGTGCCTGCTGATCTGGCTGACGATGCGGGGGCTGAACCTGTTTATTCTGGCGCCTTTGTGCGCCTTGTTCGTCGCAGTCACCAACGGCATCCCGTTTTGGCAACAAAGCGGCAACGCCGATTTTATCCACGCCTACATGAATGGATTTTCCGGTTTTGTCGCCGCCTGGTTCCTGATGTTTTTGTTAGGCTCCCTGTTCGGCAAACTGATGGAACATAGCGGCGCTGCCGATGCCGTCGCCTTGTGGATCGTGAATAAGCTGGGCCGGGCGCATGCAGTGGCTGCCGTCGTGCTGGCCTGTGCCGTGCTGACTTACGGCGGCGTGTCGGTGTTTGTCGTGGCGTTTTCGGCCTACCCGATGGCCGTCAGTTTGTTTAAAGACGCCAATTTACCACGCCGCTTTATTCCGGCTGCGCTGGGCT
>JAIXSW010000339.1 GCA_027484495.1 Gammaproteobacteria bacterium | reverse complement strand
TGTGGCACGTCCAGTTCATGGTTTGCCAATAAACCTTTGATCACTTGCTCTTTCACTTTGCCTTTGATGGCTTGGTTCAGCTCGCGCTCCATGTTCTTGCGAACTTCGGTGTGCAGCGCGTCAACTGTGTTTTCACCCAAGCCAAACAGCTTGACGAATTCTTCGTTTACTTCTGGCAGCACTTGCGTTTCAACGCTGTTCAGCGTGATCGCGAACTGTGCCGCTTTGCCTTTCAGGTTTTCAGCGTGGTATTCAGCTGGGAAATTCACGTCGATAGTGAATTGCTCGCCCGCTTTTTTGCCGATGATGCCATCTTCAAAACCTGGGATCATACGGCCCTGGCCTAGTTCCAGACTGAAACCAGCAGCTTTGCCGCCTTCAAATTCTTCGCCATCAATTGAACCAGTGAAGTCCATATTGACGCGATCGCCTGCAGCAGCTGCATCGGCTTTCGCAGCCCATGTTGCATGTTGCTTGCGCAGGGTTTCGATCATTTTGCTCATATCATCAGCAGCGATCTCAACCACTGGCTTAGTCACTTCGACTTTATCCAGACCGTTCAATGCAACTTCTGGATACACTTCGAAAGTCGCAGTGAATGCCAGATCCTGACCTTCAGCCAGTTGGCCTGGAGCGAAAGTCGGGTTGCCAGCCAGGTTCAGCTTGTTGCTGACGATAGCCTGATAGAAATGGTTTTGCATCTGACGTGATGCCACGTCTTGCAGTACAGACAAACCGAACATTTTCTTGATAATTGCGACTGGCGCTTTGCCTGGACGGAAACCATCTACGCGACGGTTTTTGGCAATTTGGCGTAATTCTTTCTCGACTTCAGCACTGATAGCAGCGGCCGGAACTGTAATATTGACGCGGCGCTCTAAACCCTGAGTGGTTTCAACAGAAACTTGCATTTTGTTACCTCAAAATCAAAATCGGGCGTAGCGATACGCCTGCTTACCAGAGCCTGGCACTGTTGCATTAGAAGCTATGGCCGCCAAGCTGAACGTTTAATAGGACGCGGCATTATAGCGGGGGTTTTTCTAGGCGTCGAGCTTTTGATTAAACCCCAGCAATGACGCGGCCTGGCGCTGAATTTCAGCGTAGAATCCATGCATTTTTCAGCAGTTTTTTGCCGCAATTTCCGCAGTCAGAACCAGACGCCGGTAACCAGCACCATAATAATCTGACTCTTCACCACTGATCACAAAACCATGCTGCTGATAGAGCCGTAGCGCAGGTAAGTTGTCTGGATCTGCGGTCAGCCAGATCTGGCGGACCTGCGGAGCAATGATTGGCAGTCGATGTAAAAACGCGTGCAACAAGCCTTTCCCTAACCCCTGCCCCTGCGCTTGTGGTGCCACAGCAAACGACATCAGACTGAGACGGGATGATGCGATAAACTCTGGCCCACAAACCAAATATGCCAGGATCTGACCATCCTGACGGGCGACCCAGAATAAATCCGGCCACAAATCAAAAGCCTGACGGAAGAAAAACACCGGATAGACCGGCGGTGGAAACGCGGTAACTTCCAGTTCTGCCACAGCAGCAAGTTCATCTTTTGCAATGGGTCCAAAGGACACGCCAGCTGACAATTGCGTCATATACTCTCCTGTTTACGCTGTGGTCCTGAATCTTCGTCTGCGGACCTGTGACTGGGCCAGTGTACCGGTACGACCTGACGGCAGCCAGCTTTACAGCAAAAAGCGCAGCCTGTTAAGGTGCTGTCTGCTCCCGCGGATGGTGACCCGATGAAATACATTGATTTAAATGCCGACCTTGGTGAAGGTTGTGCTGATGATTTGGCGATTATCCCGCTGTTATCATCAGCCAACATCAGCTGTGGCGCCCATGCTGGCAGCGAGGCGGATATCATCCGCGCGATGCAATCCTGCAAACAACATCGGGTCTGTGTCGGTGCCCATCCTTCATATCCGGATCGGCCCAACTTTGGCCGCCAAATCATGGCGATGCCTGCTGCAGCTTTAATCACGAGCCTGCAACAGCAACTGTGCTATTTCCAGCAGTTGGCTGACGATACCGGGGTTGAGATGGCTTACGTCAAACCGCATGGCGCCCTGTATAACCAGGCTGCAATTGACAGTGAGTTAGCCAGCCTGGTGGCGAATGTCATTAAAACTCATCGCACTGATCTGGCCGTACTGACATTGCCCGGCAGCGCATTATTTCATGCGGCCAAAGCACTGGATTTACCGGTTTATCAGGAGGCTTTTGCCGACCGGGCTTATCTGGCAACAGGTCAGCTGGTACCACGTAATCTGCCGGGTGCCGTACTCGGTCATCAGGCGGCTCTGCAGCAAAGCCTGCGGCTGGTGCAAACCGGCTCTATTTGCAGTGTCGATCGGCAGGAGATCAGCCTGGACGCCGACAGTTTGTGTCTGCATGGCGACAGTCCTGAAGCGCTGCAACTCGCCTCTGACTTATCTTCGGCTTTGCAGCTCGCTGGCATTCGCATTCAGTCTTTTATCAGGGAATTCAGATGAACTACTGGCCCTTACTCGGCATCGCTGTTGTGATGATTGGTTTTGTCCTGCGTTACAATGCAGTTTTAGTGGTGATCAGCGCTGCGCTTGTCACGGGGTTATGCGCCCTGATGCCGCCGGTACAGCTTCTCAGTGCAATCGGAGAGAGTTTTCTTAAAACCCGCTCGTTACCAGTGATTTTACTGTTACCGCTTGCCATTATTGGTTTACTTGAACGACACGGTCTGAAACAACAGGCGCAACGTTTTATCGCCGGCGTCAAAGGTGCCACCGTTGGGCGATTACTCAGTATTTATCTGCTGGCACGCGAAGGCAGCGCCGCGTTGGGCTTAACCAGTCTCGGCGGTCATCCGCAAATGGTCAGGCCGCTGGTCGCGCCGATGGCTGAAGCACTGGCGGAGCGCCAGCATCCTGGATTGACGCAACAAGTCAGGGATAAGGTCAAGGCAATGGCGGCCGCTACTGACAACATCGGTTTGTTTTTTGGTGAAGATATTTTCGTCGCCTTTGGCGCTATCGTGCTGATGCATACTTTTTTACGCGAATCCGGTATCGAAACCGACCCGATGCACATCGCATTGTGGGGCATCCCAACCGCAATTGCGGCCTTTCTGATCCATGCGATCCGCTTACGCCGGCTTGACCACTATCTGGCAACAGAACAAGCGAGACTGGCAAAAGCCGCCCAACCAGAAACGGAGTGCAATTGATGCTGACGTTAACTCATCTGTACTGGCTGGTTGGCGCCATCATGGCACTGGTTGCAGTGCTGACTTTACTGGATGCGCAGCATCCCCGCCGGTTTCGCAGCGGTTTGTTCTGGTTAAGCTACGGCGCAATTTTTATTGTTGGTGATTATTTGCCGACTGCGGTAGTTGGTGCACTGGTGCTCGGGATGGCATTGCTGGCCGGCCTCGGCGGACTCGCGGCCGGTCCTTATCAGGCGTTACCGGACCAGCTGCAACGGGTGTCGTTAGAACGGCTTGGTAAAAAACTGTTTGTTCCGGCGTTGGCGATCCCCGGTTTTACCTTATTGCTGGTGTTAATCATGGGTCAGTTTCCGGCCCTGCACTGGTTTGATCCAAAGAACCTGACCTTGCTAAGTCTGGGTGTTGCCTGTGTGCTGGCTTTTGCCATTGCCTGTTACCTGACGCGTGAATCTCCGCGTCAGGGCGGTCTCGAAGCGAAACGCTTGCTGGAAGCTATCGGCTGGGCGTTTTTGTTGCCACATTTACTGGCGACCTTAGGCTTGGTGTTCAATCAGGCCGGCGTTGGCCAAATTATCGCGGCGCTTAGCCATGACTACCTGCAGCTGGACAGCCGGCTCGCCGCTGTCGCGGCTTATGCCCTGGCGATGGCTGGTTTTACTGTGATTATGGGCAATGCCTTTGCGGCGTTCCCGGTGATCACTGCAGGCCTTGGTATTCCGCTGTTAATTCAACAACATGATGCAAATCCGGCAGTCATGGCGGCGATTGGTATGTTTTGTGGTTATTGCGGCACGCTCCTAACGCCGATGGCCGCGAATTTCAACATAGTGCCGGTGGCATTGTTAGGATTGAAAGACCAGCATGCGGTGATCAAAGCCCAAGCGCCAACGGCGTTGATACTGTTGGCCGTCAATATCGTGTTGCTGGACCAACTGGCATTTTTATAACAGGCACCTCTGATGAAAGTTCTGTTTACCGGTTTTGAACCTTTTGGTGGCGAAAACACCAATCCAAGCGCTGTCGCAGTGGAGCAGATTTGCTTGTCGCCGCCACCAAATGGTGTGCAGTGGCAGGCATTGATCCTGCCAGTCGAATTCAGGCGCAGCGCCGCGTTACTGCAATCCTGTATCCACAGCTGGCAACCCGATCTGGTGCTCTGCATTGGTCAGGCCGGTGGCCGGCCGCAGATCAGTCTAGAACAAGTTGCGATTAATCTACTGGAAGCACGCATTCCGGATAACAGTGGCTGGCAACCCAGTGGCGAGCCGATTGTGGAAACAGGCCCCGCGGCTTATTTCAGTACGCTGCCACTCAAAGCTATTCGGCAGCAGCTGCAACACCAGGGGATCCCGGCGAATATTTCATACACGGCAGGCACATATGTCTGTAACGCGCTGATGTACCAGTTGCTACACCAGTTGGCATCCATGGCCGGCTGTCGCGGTGGCTTCATTCACATTCCGTATACGCCAGCACAAGCTGCCGAAAAGCCAGACGCCCCCAGTATGGCGGTAGCCACTGTTGTTCAGGCGTTAATAGAAATCGTGCGGTGTTGCCAGCAATACTCAGCGGATATTGCTGCTGCCGGCGGGACTCTGGATTAGCGCTGTGCCTGCTCTAGTTTGAGCAGTTCATGCACAGTCACAAACCGGTACCCCTGAGCTTTCAGTTGACGGATGATTTGTGGCACCGCCTGCATCGTCACCTGTCTGCTGTCATACATGACGTGCAGCAATATAATTGAGCCAGGCTTGGTCTGCTGGACGGTATAGTCGACAAACGCCTGCGGATCTTTGGCAATTTTCGGGAAGTTTTCCGGCGCCACATCCCAGGTCACGCTGACGCGATGGTGCTTCATCAGATACCAGGGCAATACCAATAACTTTTTGCCGTAAGGCGGCCGAAAATAAATCACCCCGTCCACACCACTGTCACGCAACAGCTTATCGGTTTGTTCAATTTCACCGGCAATAAAAGCCGGCGATTTAAAGATCATCCGTTGATGACTAAAACTATGATTGCCGACCTGATGACCTGCGGCCAAAATTTGCCGCACCAGCTGCGGATGTTGCTGCACTTCCTGACCAATCAGGAAAAAAGTTGCGGGGATTTGTTCCTCTGCAAGAATTTGCAGAATTTGGTTGGTTTTGTCTGGTGTCGGGCCATCGTCGAACGTCAAAGCGACCACTTTTTCGCTAACCGACGCCTGACTTTTGATCTCACCAAACACCTGCAGGTCTGGCAGACTGCTTAGGCGCCAGACGCCCGCAACACTAAATAACACCAGGACAAGCAAAAACATAAAATGGCTTTGTACACGCATGCCAGAGTTCCTTAGCAGCCCTGTGCCGGACTTGTTGTTCTGTACTTTCAGTCAGACTGAAATGAAGGACGTGGAACTAAGCATAAGTTGTGCCAGCAGTCGCAGTGTCCCTGTAAAATCCACAGAAAGGCGACAGGGCAACTGCTGAGACGCAGTTGCTACTTAGAGTAGTTTTTTTACATTACACGACATGTAAAATAAATCGACAATCTATCGGGTTTAACCGGGCAGGCTGATATGTTGCCGCACCCGCTCAGCCAGACCAAGCCCTGCTTCAGACATGGTCAGATAGGTATGATCAGCCCCTGCCGCCATAATTTTGCTCGCTTCATCCTGTTGCATCGAATGCGAGACAATCAGGCCGGCAAAACCGGCAGCACGGAGTTTTTGCGTCGCGATGAGCTTAGCTTCACTGTCACTCAGACATAAAATCACCGCTTTGATACGCGCTAAATCAAGCCCCTGCCAGAACACCTGATCTTCCGCATCCGCGAATAAGACATTATCACCGCGTTCCTGAAATTGCCGGACCCGGGCCGGGTCAGAATCAAGGCCGACCAAATGAGTCTTGTGCTTCAGATAGTCATAGGCCGCACCGCCGGTGCGTCCCATCCCCATAATCATCACTTCAGCATCACCGAGCGTCACCGGTTGTTCATCCGGGTGATGGATATTTCGCTCCAGTGGGATCAGGCGGCTGGCCAAACGTTCATACAGTGGGTGCGCGTAGCGGTTCAGCGGCGCCGAGATAACAAAAGACAAAGCGACCGTCAGCGCCAGCGGGATCAAGAATTGCGGAAAGGCGACACTGGCGACAATTAACGCAAACTCGCTGTAATTACTAAGGGTCAACCCGGATAAAAATGCACTGCGGGCGCGCAGTTTAAACAACACCAATAAGGCAAAAAATAACGCAGCTTTAATCGGCAACAATACTGACATTAGTATCGCAAACAGCCATGCAGTCTGATCCGGCAGTCCACCGAGACCAATCTGCAGGAAAAATCCAACCAGGAAAAACTCTTTTAATCCCCAAAGCGTCTTAGATAATTCACCAGCCCTTGGATGCTTCGCCAATACCGCGCCAAACACCAAGGCGCCAAGTTCCGAGCTCAGACCTACCGCTTGAAAGCCCATGCCGCCAGCGACGACAGCGAGCAATACGCCAAGCAGAATTTGTAAGTCATCATGGCCG
>JAIXSW010000389.1 GCA_027484495.1 Gammaproteobacteria bacterium | reverse complement strand
TTCTGATCAAGGAAACGCTGGACCAGCACTCTGACCTGTTTTGGCGATTGGCAGGCCAACACGTCCGGCAACAGCAACCTCAGTTCAGCTAAATCAATTCGGCGCAATAGCCATTTGATTTTGGCCAGATTGCTATGGTTCATACTAAAACTATTGAAGCCCATCGCTGCCAGTGTTAACACACCGAGCGGTTCACCGCCAAGTTCGCCGCAGATACTGATCGGAAACTGCAGACCCTGTGCTTGTTGGCCTAACTGATTTAGCGCTCTTAATACCGCCGGATGCATCGCATCGTACAAATTGCCGACCCGCGGATTGTTCCGATCGACCGCCAGCAGGTACTGGGTTAAATCGTTGGTCCCGACCGAACAAAAATCGACCTTTCGTGCCAATTCAGGCAGCTGAAACATGATGGACGGCACTTCAATCATTACACCAACTTTTGGTTTGGCGACAATATTCTCACCGTTAAACTCATCGTCAACTTCAAACCAGGCCTGCCGGATTAACCGCAGCGATTCGTCCACTTCGGCCAGATCAGAAATCATCGGCAACAAAATGTGCAAGCTGTTGTAACCGATATTTGCTTTGAGCATGGCGCGGATCTGCACCAGGAAAATTTCCGGGTGATCGAGCGTCAGCCGGATCCCGCGCCAACCTAAAAACGGATTTTCCTCTGAGATTGGAAAATAAGGTAATGGCTTGTCACCGCCGACGTCCAGCGTCCGCATCACCACTGTTTTGCCCGGATAGCCCTGAAATACCTTGCGATACAGCTCGACCTGTTCCAGCTCTGTTGGGAAACGGCTACGCATAATAAAAGGAAATTCGGTACGATACAGACCAACGCCGTTAGTAAATTCGGACTGCGTTGTTTCTATTTCAATCGCAAGACCTGAGTTCACCATCAGACTGAACTGCTGACCACAACTGCTTTGCGCCGGCAAATGCAACTCTGACTGATAACGGGCACTGAGCTCAGCATCTTTGGTAATGAGCTGACGGTATTCCTGACAAATCGCATCGGCTGGCGACACCAGAATATGGCCCTGATAACCATCGACAATCAGCCGCTGACCTTGCCATTGCATTAATGGCAACTCGTCAACGCCCATCACGGCGGGAATTCCCAAAGCGCGCGCCATAATCGCGGCGTGTGAGTTAACCGAGCCTTTTAATGACACGATCGCGACTAACTGCGCACGCGGAATTTCTGCCAGCATCGACGCGGTGACATTTTCTGCAACCAGCACGACTTGCGCCGGCAGACGGTGTTGACGTTGTTCCGTTTCCAGCAAGTGATTTAACACCCGCTGTCCCAAATCACGAATATCGGTGCCACGCTCACGCAGATAGGGGTCATCCATGTCATCAAACTGGCGGGCAAACCGCTCAACAACCAGCTTCAGCGCGCTTTTGGCACACCAGCCGAGTTTGATTTGCGCTTCAATTTCATTGCCGAGGCTGGCGGCGTCCAGCAACTGATGGTAGACATCAAAAATTGCCAGTGCATCAGCAGGCAAATGCCCGCTCATCCGCTCGGCGAGACGATTAAATTCGGCTTTGGTGACTTTGACTGCCCGGTAAAACCGATTCAGTTCTTTTTCCGGATCATCACTGTGTTTCAGCGAAATGGCATCAAAATCACTGGCGGGTTGCAGAATGTACCCTTCGCCAATCGCAATACCCGGCGCACCGATTAAACCTTGCATCTGGCTGTTTTGCTGCGTCGACGACGTACCGGCCGACACTTTACGCATTTCTGCGTTGACCAACACAGACGCCAGCTGCACGCCTAATGTGACGAGAAAAGACTCTTCATCTTCATTAAAAATGCGCGAATCGGATTGCTGAATAGTCAATACACCGAGGACTTTGCGGTGGTGGATGATCGGGCACCCCAGAAATGCGGAGAAACAGTCTTCAGAAACTTCAGGGGTAACTTTAAAGCGTGGATGCAGATGGGCCTGCGCCAGATTAATTGGTTCTTCACGCTGACCAACCCAGCCGATCAGTCCTTCAGAAAAACCGATAGAAACTTTGCCGATCGCATCCGGATTTAGTCCGTCAGTGGCCATCAGCATAAATTGTTGTTGTTCGTAATCAGCGAGGTAAACCGAGCAGCACTCGGTACGCAGCGCGTGTTTCACGTTGCGGACCAATCCGGCCAAAGCGCTGTCCAGCGAAGGCTCCTGGGCTACGTCCTGCACGATCCGTCGCAACTGGCTGAGCATGGTTGACCTCACATAACAACAAATGCCAGCCACAGGCTGGCATTTGTTTATTTCTTTTTAACTTCCCGTCGAACAAAAGGTAAAGCGATTGGGGCAAACTCTTTCATGACTTTCCGGTAAACTTCCCGTTTAAAAGCCACAACTTGCCGCACCGGGTACCAATAACTGACCCAACGCCAGTCATCGAATTCAGGATGCGTGGTTTTCAGCAGATTGACATCTTCATCCCGGCAGGTTAACCGCAGCAAAAACCATTTTTGTTTTTGCCCGATACATACCGGATTTGAATCCCGTCGGATCAAACGCTTCGGCAGTTTGTAGCGTAACCAATGTTTCGTGGTTGCCACTATTTCTACATCTGCTGCGGTTAATCCAACTTCTTCATGTAGTTCCCGGTACATCGCTTGCTCTGGCGTTTCGCCATCATCAATGCCACCTTGTGGGTACTGCCAAGAATGCTGTCCGTATCTGCGAGCCCAAAACACCTGTCCCTGGTGATTACAAATCACTATACCGACGTTGGCCCGAAAGCCTTCGGCATCGATCACACAAACCTCTGGCTTGTTTACAACAGCGTTGACCTGATTCTTTCACAAAGTGGCAGGGACAGCAAACTGAATTTCTTTCCGCTTGCCCTCAAGTTATCCACAACTTGGCATTTATACAGTATGCCTCTGTGCACTTTTACACAGAGACTGTGCATATAACTGTGCATATCCATGTTCTTATCCCTGAATAACTCTTCAGAACGCGACAAAACCAAACAACTACAATATTAAAAAACATTATTTTTCATGCATTTAGGTTGCATTTTTTCACATTGGAAGCCGCCCGACACTGTGTATAAGTTGGATTGCTGATAAAATCGCCAGAAAAATCCGACTGAAAATGTTAGTGTGTTCAGAGTGATACTCGGACTCTGATATGCGCCCTTCTCCCCCTGATTCCACTGCTGAATTATTGCACCGCGCCTATGCACTGGCGGGCATGACCCTGACTGAATTGGCTGCCGAACTCCGGCAGAACTTGCCGGCAGATCTGCGTCGTGACAAAGGGACCGTCGGTCAGTTGATTGAACTGGCCCTCGGTGCCAGTGCCGGTTCCAAGGCAGAACCTGACTTCCCGCATCTGGCGGTTGAACTGAAGACTCTGCCAGTCGACCGGACTGGCAAGCCGCTGGAAAGTACTTATGTGTGTGTGGCGCCAATGACCGGTGCAACTTTGCAGCGTTGGCAAGATTCCTGGGTATGCCGCAAACTGCAACATGTCTTGTGGGTCCCCGTGCTGGCCTCGCGGGATATTCCGTTAGGCGATCGGATGATCGGCCGGGCGTTTTTATGGCAGCCCGACCCACAGCAACAGCAGCTGTTGCAACAGGACTGGGAGGAATTGATGGATTTATTAACGCTGGGAGGTCTGGACCAAATCCGTGGTGCGCATGGCAAAGTGCTACAGTTAAGGCCGAAGGGAGCCAACAGTAAAGCGCTGACGCTGGCGATTGGTCCGGGCGGCGAGCCAGTCCAGGCTCTGCCGCGCGGGTTTTATCTGAAAACAAGCTTTACCTGCCAAATCCTGCAGCAAGCGACTCATCGCCTTTAATGGATATAACGCTGGATAATGCCGTTA
>JAIXSW010000236.1 GCA_027484495.1 Gammaproteobacteria bacterium | reverse complement strand
TTTTTGGCAGCAACAACAATTTAGTGCTGTTGATAGCTTGTCAGAACCTGCAAGCAAAGCACTGACTAGTTATGGTAAAGATGCCATCTATCTGGCGCGCCCTCTGAACTAGTTTTGGTTGTCATCCAGCCGTCATTTTTGCCACATACACTCTGAAACTTTGCTGTTCCGGAGTGTTATCTATGCGTTTTTCCTGTGTTTTCCTTCTTTTCAGTCTGAGCTCACAAGCAGCATGTCCGGCGTGGCCGCTCGTTATTGCTCATCGAGGCGCCAGTGGCGATTATCCGGAGCATAGTGAAATTGCTTATTGGCAAGCGATGTTACAAGGCGCAGATTTTATTGAAGCCGATTTAGTACCGACGAAAGACGGCGTTTTGATCAGCCGGCATGAAAATGAATTAAGCCAAAGTACCAATATCGCTGAGTTATCACAATTTGCTGAGCGCAAAACGCGTAAAAAGGTTGATGGTGTGATGGTTGAAGGTTGGTTCAGCGAAGATTTCACGCTGGCCGAGCTGCGCCAGGTCAAGCTGCGCGAATCAAAGCCACTTATCCGGCCGGCAAATCGGCGATACAATGATCAATACGGTATTTTGACGCTGGCTGAAGTGATGCAATTGGTGCAGCGCTTTGAACAACAACATGGCCGAAAAGTCGGTTTGTATCTGGAAACCAAACATCCTACCTACTTTTTGGCTGAGGGCCGATTGCTGAACGGCCACCAGATCAATCGGAATATCTCTGCACAGTTATTGCAACAACTGAGTGTCTGGCAGCAAACGCAGCACAACCCGGTGTATATCCAGTCATTTGAGATCAGCAATTTATGGTGGATGCGCCAGCAGGGGCTGCAGAAATATCAGGTGAAGGCGAAGCTGGTGCAATTGATTGGTGATATCAGTGGTACCGCTTTGTATCCCAAATCAAATTTCGCTGAGCCGTGGGACTTGGTGAGCCGTCCGGCGTCGACCCAAGCATTGCTGCATCAACAGCAAGATTTTCTCGGTAAGGCTGGATTTCATTATGGCGATTTAATAACCCCTGCGGGCCTGACCTTTCTCAGTCGATACGTCGATGGCATTGGTCCCTGGAAAGAGCAGTGGTTTGCTCAGGATAAAACGCCCGCTTCGCCGCAACAGTTAAAAAGTTATGGGTTACAACTGCATCCTTATACCTTTCGCGCTGAGACAGAATTTTTACCCACGACTTTTGCAACTTTAAAGGATGAATTGCAGCAGCGTTATCAGCAGGGCGTTGACGGTGTGTTCACAGACTTCACGGCAATAGCGGTAAAAACGCGGACTGAAACTTGTGCTTTAAAATCAAAGGCCAGTCGTCTTCCTGATTGACATAACTTGTTACTGTTTTAGCGCTTGGTTTTGCGTCGTCTTTCTATACACTAAGCTTCGGAATATTATATTTAATTTATCTGGAAGCTGGTTTATGAAAGGTTTACCTCAACTCACGATATTGGCACTTGCCCTGACATTGACGTTAAGTGCATGCTCAAAGCCCACCGAGACTGATGCCACAGAAGAAACCGTCGCAAATCTGCAACTGGTCTCGCAGGACATTCTGACTATTGCCACCAGTGAGTTATCGCAGGGACCGATGATTTCCGGGACTTTACAGCCTGTGATCAAAGCGGAACTGAACGCGGAAGTCGGTGGCATTGTGACCCGGGTGTTAAAGGACAACGGTGACGTGGTGAAAACCGGCGAACTATTGGTACAACTGGACCAAACCACCTTTCGGGATAAGTTATTGTCGGCACAAGAAGCCGAACGCTCTGCCCATGTCGCCGCAGATCAGGCAACGCGTCAGTTAAAGCGTATGCAGAAATTGAACCGGCAGAATCTGGTCACCGCTGAGGTGCTGGAAACTGCCGAGATCAAAGCTAACCAGACGCAGTCTGACCTCGCTTCGGCTAAGGCCCGCACCGTAGAAGCCCGCCAGCAACTAGAACGCACTGAAGTGCGTGCGCCGTTTGATGGGGTTGTCGCAGTAAGAAAAGTGTCATCCGGTGATACGGCGCAAATTGGCAAGTCTTTGTTAGTGCTGATTAATCCGGGCAGCATGCGATTTGAAGGTTATATTGCCGCTGATCAGGTTGGCGCGGTCAAAGTCGGCTCTGCAGTCAGTTTTAAAGTGAATGGCTATCCGGGCCAGCGTTTTGATGGCGAGATTGAACGGATTAATCCGCAAGCCAATGAGTTAACCCGTCAGGTCCAAGTGTTTGTCAAACTGGCTGAACAAGCCTCCTTCGTTGCGGGCCTGTACGCCGAAGGTTTTATTTCCGTAGCACAGCAGCAAAGTGTGATGTTGGCACCATCCAGTCTTATCAACGAAGGTGATCTGCAATTTGTCTGGGTGCTCAAAGACAACAAGCTGGTGAAGACTGCAGTAGAAACTGGTGCAAAAGATCCGCGTTTTGGCACGGTACAGGTGTTAAGTGGTCTTAGTGTGGGCCAACAGATCCTGCGCCATCCACAAGGTGCACTAAAAGATGGCATCAGCGTGACCATTGATACTAAAACTGAAGTGGCTGGTAAAGCCACTGACGCCAGTCAGTCAGCGATCGGGAAATAATTATGATCTTATCGGATTTCAGTATTAAACGACCGCTGGTCGTGGTCGTGGTGACGATAGCATTGATGCTGTTTGGCTACTTTGCGCTGACCAATTTGAAAACCAACCAGTTTCCGGATGTCCAGCCGCCCGTCCTCGTAGTGAATGTGCCTTATCCGGGCGCCTCACCTGAGACCGTAGAGCGGGAAATATTAAACCGGGTGGAAGACTCGATGTCGACCATTCAGGGCATCCGCGACATTCGTTCTTATGCGCGGGAGTCCAGCGCGACTATCGTAGTGTTCTTTGATTTTGATAAAGATTTAACCGCAGCGGCGCAAGAGTTGCGTGACAGTATCTCAACGGTCCGTGACAAACTGCCGACCGAGATGAAAGAACCTTTTATCAACAGAGCAGATCCCAACGCCCAACCGGTCATGTCGCTCGCCTTGTCTTCCGATGTGCTCTCGCCGCTGGAATTATCCCGTTTAGCGGAGATCCAGATTGGCCGGCAGTTACGCTCAGTCCCAGGTGTCGCGCTGGTTGAGCTGGAAGGTGAACTGGAACGCGAAATGACAGTGTTCCTGAACAGCCATGCGATGCGCGAAGCGAAAGTCTCGGCGCAGGAAGTGGTTGCAGCTTTACGGTCGCAAAATCTGGCAGCACCTGTTGGCAGGGTTGTGAATGGTCTGGAAGAGCAAAGCATCAGGTTACAGGGGCGTCTGAAAGATGTTTCTGAATTTGAACAGATGGTCGTTAAACAAAATGGTGACCAGGCGATCCGGCTCGGCCAGGTCGCTGACATTGTCGACGGTGGCGCAGAACAGCGGCGCCTATCGTTTTTTAATGGCAAAAAAGCGCTTGGGATCGATATTACCAAAGCGCGCGAAGCTTCAACGATTTCTGTAACAGACGAAATCAAAGACAAACTCGAAGAAATTAATAAAACCCTGCCAAAAGAAGTAGAGTTGGTCATAGTGTCGGATCAGGGCGAAGACGTTGCGGCCAGTATGCGCAATGTGACTGAAGCCTTAGGTCTGGGGGCATTGTTGACTATTGTCGTGGTGTTTGTGTTCTTAAACTCCTGGCGGTCAACGCTGATCACGTCGCTGGCGCTGCCAACGTCGGTGCTGGCTTCTTTTATTGCCGTTTGGGCCTGTGGTTTTACGCTGAACTTTATGTCGTTGCTTGGCCTGTCGCTGGCAATCGGTGTGTTGATTGATGATGCGATCGTGGTGCGGGAAAATATTGTTCGGCACATGGAAATGGGCAAGGACAATATGACCGCTGCGCGCGATGGTACCCGCGAAATCGGCATGGCCGTTATTGCCACCACCATGTCGATTGTTGCGGTATTTATTCCGATCGCGTTTTTAGATGGGATCACCGGTCAATGGTTTAAGCCATTTGGTCTGACGGTCGCGTGTTCTGTTCTGGTGTCTTTGTTTATCTCTTTCACCATAGATCCGATGATGTCAGCGTATTGGCACGACCCGGATCATGACAAAAACATCAAACGGCGGGGTCTTGGTAAAGTATTCCAGAACTTTAATATCTGGTTTGATCATCAGGCGGAACGTTATTCACGGCTGATCAGCTGGGCTTTAAAACACCGTAAATCAATGTGGTCGCTGGCGTTTTTGAGTTTCTTTGGGGCATTGGTGCTGCAAGCTAAGTTTGGTGGTTCTGGGTTTATGCCGGATACCGACAATGGCGCGTTAATTGTTTCAATCCGTGCGCCAAGTGAAGCCAGTATTGATTACACCAAAGTTAAAGCAGCTCAGGTTGCGGAAATTACCCAACTGTTGCCAGAGCATCGCTATACGCAGACCACTATTGGTGTGCAGGGCAATATCACTCGGGCGCAGGTTTTTGTGCGGTTAGTACCGGAGAAAGACCGTGATCGCAGCGCGAAAGAAGTTGCTGAAGAGGTACGTGGCAAAATTAAAGCGCTGGTAGGCGCTGAGTTCACGGTGTCCGCAGATTTAGGTGGCGGCGGCGGCGGTGATGGAAAACCATTACAAATCCAGTTCCGTGGTCCGGAAACCCGCGTGCTCGAAGGTATCGTGATGGACTACGTCGAAAAGCTGAAAAAAATCCCGGGTGCTGTGGACGTCGGCTTGTCTGCGCAGGATCCAAAACCAGAGCTTCAGGTTGAGTTTGACCGTGGTCTGGCGGCCAGTGTCGGTTTATCGATGAGCGATGCCGCTAACGCAATGCGGCTGGCTTTTGCCGGTGCTGAAATTGGCGACTGGGTCGACCCGACCGGTGAAACCCGTAACGTGTTTGTACGGGTGCGGCCAGAGGAGCGCGCCACTGTCGCTGATTTGGAACAATTGCCGCTTCTATCCAGCAAAACCGGTGCTTTGGTGCCGTTGGAACAAGTTGCCACAGTCACTTTAGGCAAAGGCCCGGCGCTGATTGAACACTTAGACCGCGAAACCATGATGGCCGTGACAGCCAACGTGCAGGGCCGCAGTTTTGGCGAAGTATTCGCGGATGCGATGAAACTGGCAAAACAAATCGACTTCCCGCCTGGATACGATCTGGTGGTTGGCGGTGAAGGCCGTGATCAGCAGGAAGTGTTTGGCAAAATCTTTGGTGCGCTTGGCTTGGCTGTGGTGCTGATGTACTTGATTCTGGTCGTGCAGTTCCATAGTTTTATGGCGCCGGTGGCGATCATGATGTCATTACCTTTGTCATTAATTGGTGTTGTTTTGGCCTTGTTGATTGGCAACTCGACGCTGAATTTGATGAGTCTGATCGGGGTCGTGATGCTGATGGGCATTGTGGCGAAAAATGCCATTTTGTTGGTCGATTGCGCGCGGAAAAAAGAGCAGCTTGAAGGCATGTCACTGGAAGAATCGTTGATAGCGGCAGGTCGCGAGCGTTTACGGCCAATTCTGATGACTACTTTCGCCCTCGTTGCCGGTATGTTGCCTGTCGCGATCGGTGTGGGTGAAGGCTCAGGTTTCTATCGGCCACTCGGCATCGCGGTTATCGGTGGCACTATCACGTCGACAATCCTGACCTTATTAGTAGTTCCGACTTTCTACGACAGTCTGGAAACAATGAAACGGCGGATCAAAGCACGCTTTAAGCGCAAACAAGCCGTAGCGTCGCATGCAACGGTTGAAACGCCGGCGTCCTGATATCCGTAGTGACCAGATACAGAATGAACTAAGGGCGCCGTTGGCGCCCTTATTATTTATCAAACACTTCAACTGATGGCGATAGCATCAGAAACCAAGACTAACCGTAAAACTGGCAGTGCGACCGGCACCAATGTAATAAGCACCTTCCTGACCACCGGACAGATACTCTTCATCTGTCAGGTTATTCACCAGGAAAGACAAATCAACATACTGGAACATCGCATCTTGACTCAGCGTCTTTTGATAGCCCAAAGACAGGTCCAGTACCGTTGATGCCGGCAGTTGGTCTTTGTTGCCACCCAGCGCAGCACCGTAGTACTCAGCAGTATGACGCGCAGTCAGGGCACCATTGTATTTGTCGGTCGTGAAACGGGCAGACAAAGTGACAATTGTTTCCGGCGAACCTGCCACCTGGTCATCTTCGAAGATGCCACGTGGATTCTTCACGATCTGATTGCCTTCCTTGATGGTGCCGTTGATCGTCTGGTTGTAAACAGCATCATTGAGCGTCAGTGCGCCGTATACAGACCAAATCTCGTCCAGTTGCCAATTCAGACTGGTTTCTACGCCTTTGGCATCGATACCACCGACGTTGATGTAAGTGCCATCCAGTTCATTCAGATAATCTGGCGCACCTTGGTTGGCGCCAGGTTGTAAGAATGTGATGCGGTTATCAAACGTCGTGCTGTACAGCGTCAGGTTTAACGATAGCTTGTCGGCGTTGTAGCGCAGACCAAAGTCGATGTTGTCAGCGGTCTCAGCTTCTAATTTGCTGAAATCCTGACTGGTTTCCAGAATTGCATCGCCAATGGCTTTGAAATTCTGGCTAAAACCGGCGAAGGCTTCGACGCTGTCGGTCATACGGTACACGGCACCGACTGAAAACAGTGGATCAGAATCACTGGATAAATCACCGGCATTGTTGGTGTTGATATTATCCTGACGTTCAACGTCAACGTAGAATTGCTTCACGCCGGCGGTCAGCGTCAGATCACCCAGTTCAATCGTATCCTGCGCAAACAGTTTTAATGTATCAGTGCTGTAATCACGGTCGTAATGAACCCAGTACGGCGTTTCATTAAAATAGTGATAAACCTTGGCATTCAGCACCTGATGCCAGTCACGTGTTTCGTTGCGGTCTTGCTGCTCATACCAGACACCGGCGCGCAGCTGATGGTTATCCAACTGAACTTTCAGCTCTGATGTCAGACCGGCACGGTCTTTTTCATAGTGGGTATGGCGGAACGATGATACGCGGGTGGCCTTGGATAAATCTGCTTTCGGGTCGAGAATTGGCCGGCCTTGCGCATCGACGTGGGTATAACGTTGCAACTGACCGTTCCCAGTACCTTTGTTGACGCGTTTACCATCTTTATCAGTCACATAGACCTGATACGGTGGTAACCAGTCGCCGCGGCCGCTTTGTAAATGCAGATATGGCGTGACGGTCAGATCAGTGTCGTCAGCCAGTTCCTGTTCCCATTTGACATAAGTGAAACTGTTTTCGCGCAGCGTTGACCAGGCTTCAGCAAAATTCTGGTCAATTTCCGGGTCGCCGGTCCACTGACTGGTCAGACGATCCCAGGCCGGATTTTGTTCAAACTCGGCTAAAGATACTGTGTTGTAGTTGTCTTCTGCGGTGTCGTCATAAGAAAACCGCGCAGTGATTTTGCTGTGCTCAAGTTCGGTGACCGACTTGGCTTCAAAGTGAGTGCGCTCAGAAAAACCGTTACTGCCACTGCCAATCCAGCGATTATTGAAACTATCTGACAAGCTGATGTAGGCGGTAGTATTGCCAAACAGTTGGCCTGTGTCGTAACGGGTAAAATATTTACGGGCGTTATGATCGCCGCCGGTAATGCCAGCACGCACACCTGCTTCAGCTTCTGGCGTCGCGGAGATAAAGTTCAGCGTACCGCCAAGCGCATCGAGCGATGCCGAAGCAATGTCAGCAGTGCCCTGAGCAACTTCGACCATCGCAGTATTTTCGGTATCCATATAGCGGTTGGCTTTACTACCACCACCATAAGCCGAACCGCCATTTGGCAGGCCATCGATGGTAATGCCCAGCTGCTGTTCGTTCAGGTTAACGTTGAAACCACGCATGGAGATGGTCGTTGACCAATCATCAGAGCCAAAGGCATCGCCCTGACCGACACTGACACCCGGCAGATATTTGATGGCATCAAGCACGTTCCCGGCAGGTGAGACTGTATCCAGCATGGCCTCATCGGTGGTGTTATTGGCATAAGCAATGCGTTGCCCGGTCACCGCGATTTTTTCAATGCTCGCTTCTGCGTTTGGTTCAACCGCAGCGCTCAGACCGTTTGAAGCAACAAAAGTGCTGGCCAATGCCAGACTGATCAGTGATTTGCGAAACTGCACGATATTCTCCGTATTGTTATAAAATCGCGGACATTTTCTGCAGTTTCAGTGACGTTGGTGTGAAGTCACAGTGACAAAACTGCGACTTTCCGGTGACAGATATACGACAATCAACTGAGGGTTATTTGAATGGTAACAACTGAAACCGACTGTTTGCCAAATCTTCAGCCAATTCAAAGGAGCGTTCGGTGACTTCTTGCCAATAGGCGATGCGCACCGCGTCTGGCATCTTGTTAAAGTCGGTCCGATCCGGAATTTTGCCATAAGGCAGGCTGGCTACCCATTGCGGTGTTGGGCACAACATCGCGACCTGTGAGAACAACTTTGGTTTTGCCCGGCGCCATGGCAATGATTTATCAAACCAGCCTGGACTGGCGTGTGAATAAAAATGGGGAAACAGCACAAGGCCGTCAGTCTGAAATGGCCAGGCAAAATGATAATCGGTCAGGCCGCCGTCGATAAATTGTCCTTGTTGCATACCGGCAATTTCCGTCACCGGATCGAGTACCAGCGGAATAGAACCGGATGCGAGCAATGCAGCTTGCAGATTGGCTGCGGTCAGTTCGTGGCGGGTGGTCGGCAAGTCTGCCGGAGCTTCAAGCCGGCTGTGTTTTTGTGAAAACAGCAGGCGCTGATAATAGCGGCCAAGCCAGGGCCGATGCAGCAGATTAATGGCCGCAGCAGAACTGATTTGGCCCAGTTGGCCGATGCGGCTGCTGGCGAGTGGCCGGCCTTTTTTTTGCGCCACAATAAAATTAAGACGAAAAGTTTCATTACAGACAACCTGTGAGATATGCGCAGGATTGGGGAATACAGCGTCCAGCACAGTTTTGGAAATCGCAGTGACTTCACCGATCGGCGCTTTTGCCGGATAACACAAAGTCCGGTAGGCATCACAAAACCGGCGTGATGCCGCAGCGCCGTCGGTTTGGGCAAAACAGGCAAAGCGCCAGGCACCGGCGGAACTGCCGAGTAATTCTAATGGCGTCTGGCGGTCTTTAAAAAAGGTCGCAAGCAAATATTGATCAAGACCAAACAAACAAAACCACTTGGGACCGCCGCTGGCGCCGACCAGCATCTTTACGTCTTCGGCTAACAAACCATTTCGTTGAATACGCGCGTAGGCCGCAGGGCCGGCAAACAATTGCAGACGAGGCGGCTGGTTCACAACATCACTCCATACAGGCGTTGCATCATACGACTGGCATATTCATCGGTCATGCCGGCAATATAATCACAGACCGCGCGCTGGCCACTGCCTTGCTCTGACAACTGCCGCCAGCGTTGTTGGGTATTTGCAGGCAATAGTCGGGTTGGTTCTGCGGCAAAAGCGTCAAATAAGGACTGCACGATGCGCTGGCCGCGAAATTCATTTTGTTGCAGTTCCGGATGCAAAATCACATGTTGGTAAATAAAACCTTTAAGCAACTGGAGGATCCGCTGCTCAGGCTCCGGCAGTCCTGCGTTATAGCGGATCAATGGCTCGTGCGCTTGCGGCAACGGTTCTGACCATTGGATGGCGGTGATCAACCGGTTGACCAAAGTGCCAATAGCTGTTTTGCGGATATAGTGTTCCGGGCGGAATAAATGTTGACCTGCCAGTTCAAGAAATTGGCGATCTACGGCTTCAAGCTTGGTTTCTGCTAACATTTGCTGCCACTGCGCGGCGGTCACAGTGCCGGTCACTACGGCGTCTTCTAAATCATGTACGCCATACGCGATATCATCGGCCAGCTCCATGATAGAAGCATCGAGCGATTTAAAACGCGATTTTCGGCTATTTTGTTCTACCTGTACCTGCTGGAAATCTTTACGATCATCGGGCTGTAACGGCGCTAATACCCAGTCGAGCAAAGCGCGGTCTTCCAGATAAATGGCTTTGGTGGGTTTGTGCTGTCCCGGTAATGCTGACATTGGCTGCAATACCGGGTATTTCAATAAGCCTAATAATGTCCGCCGACATAGATCCATCCCGCCAGATTCGGTGTAGGGTTCTAGTTTACCGACAATCCGAAAAGTCTGGCCATTGCCCTCAAAGCCACCATAGTTGAGCATTTTGTGATTCAACGCGGTTTCGCCGCCATGGCCAAATGGTGGATGCCCGAGGTCATGCGCCAGACACAGAGATTCCATTAGCGCCTCATCCGGCAGGATTTGTTGCAATTGGGCATCGGTTGTTTTATTGCGCAGCTGGGCAACCAACGCGGTGCCAATTTGTGCAGCTTCGAGTGAGTGGGTTAGTCGGGTGCGGTAAAAATCATTTTGGCCAACACTCATGATCTGCGTTTTAGCCTGCAACCGGCGAAAAGCTGCACTGTGTAAAATTCTTGCTTTGTCGCGTTGATAGCATGAACGGTGATCGCCGGGGCGACTATCCTGCTGCGATAAGTGACGTTCAGTCCAGACATCCATAACCTGCTCCTTGTTGTACCAAGCTATCTTACTGAATTTATTAAGATCAGGCGACTACGAAAAAAACACGCATAACCACTGGACATAAAAACAGTTAAACTGTATAAATACACAGTACTCAATCAGGGAGCTAATCATGCCAGTTATCATTCAATATGTCGTGGAACGTGACGGGGAAGCCAAAATGACTTTTGCCAGTAAACAGCAGGCCGACGCCTATGACAAAATGTTAGACCTTGCTGAATTAATGGGTGATTTATTAGGGCGCAGTCAGATGCTAAATGACAATCAAACAGAGCTATTGTCATTATATCTGGCGCAAAACAAAGATGAATTGTTAGCTGCCTTGCAAGGCAAAGCCAAGGCTGTGAAAAAACATAAAGATGAAGAGGGCGCATTGACTGAAGCAGGAGCGCCAGAGCCGGATGAGTCAGCGGAAGACACGGTGGTCACTGCGTTTGCCAGTGCAGCCTGACTTCTGCCAATCAGTGAGTAGCTTTTAGCAGATTAAGCGTTGTCTTGAGCTGTTGAAGCTGCAACTCGATTTTTTTACGATCATCTGCAGTTGAAGCTTCTTGCAACGACTGCTCAGTCGCTTTGATCTGTTGTTGCAGCGCATTGATGCGCTGCGATTGTTCAGTTTTTAGGGATTGTTGTTCCGTTGCCAGTTCAGCAGCGAGATCCTCTTCTTCGATGAGCTCTGAACTCGGCGCTGTTTGTGTCTGCGGTATTGTCGTATTTGTTTTGAGTTGTTCAATTGATTGCTGCGCCTGATGCTTCTGCTCGATAGCCGGAGCCACCACCGCTGATGACGATTGTTCTTTCGCTTGCTGGACTTGCTGCTGCGCTCGGTGTTTTGCATCGTTGACCGGGGTCGACACCGCTTGCGTTGCTTGACCTTTTACTTGCTC
>JAIXSW010000465.1 GCA_027484495.1 Gammaproteobacteria bacterium | reverse complement strand
TCCAGGGCAAGCTCAGCTTCAGCTGGCCACAACATCCCACCCAGTTCAAAGTCAACAGCGGTGATCGCCAGACGCCTTTATTGCCTTATGGTTTTGGTCTGACCTACGCCAGTCAAACAGCCGGACAAGACGCCGGACCGCTGAGCAAACCACTGTCAGAACAAGCCGCCGGCGGCAATGGCGCGCAAGATCCATTGCCATTGTTTGAACGGGCAGCCAAAGCACCGTGGCAATTCTGGCTCAGCAGCGGCAGCCAAATGGCTCCGGTCACCGCCAATGTGCAGACGCTCGGCGATCTGAGCTACAAATCCATCGACCGGCGCGTGCAGGAAGATGGCCGTGAAATCAGCTTTGGCGGCAAAGCACCAAACGCGCTGGCCCTTGCCAGTAACTTCCCACGGGATTTACGCGGCTATCGTGAGAGCAATGCTGTGCTTGAATTGCAAATCAATCCACTGCAGGCCGTGCAGGCACTGAGTCTGGGCCTAGGCTGTGGTGAGCAATGTGGCGGCACTGTGGATCTGACACCACTACTGAAAGGCAAAACTGGTTGGCAGACGCTAAGTATCGACCTTGCCTGCTTTAAGGGCACGGACTTTGGCAAAGTGCAACAAAGTTTTGTGCTCAGCAGTAAAGCGGCCAACAAAGTCCAGCTGTCGGATATCCGGTTGGTGCCGGGTATGGCCGGCAAAGCCAGTTTGTCTTGCCAGTGATCTGACCGGCGCATCCTGACCTTCAGTAGAACCCGAAGGTCCAGAACTTGATACGGCGGCGCAAGCCGCTGTATCTATTTAGTGCCGACCGAATTTCAGCTCATCAACCTGAGTTGTTGTCCAGCGATAAAATCAAAATGCTCATCTCAAACCCGCCTTTTGGCTTATAGGCACAGCGCGAAAAAAACGTTAAGGTAATGCTTCAGCAGCGGCTAATTCACAGCAGTCGACACGGAGGCACGGTGCGCGGGAAATCGGAAGTTTATCATCGGGGTTCATTGGCGCTGATCTGGGATCAACGGATGCTCGATGCGCAGGTGGCGCTGTGGCAACAATTGGGCAAACCGAGCTTTTTTGCAGCGATACTGGATGTGCTCGAAGCGGTCTGTCCGGTTGATTCCAGCGGTTTATTGGTGTTCTACCGCCAGCAAAAACCATTGAGCCTGCTCCATCGTTTCCATCCGTTTGACCGCAGCCTGCATGCCGACATTTATTCCACCGGACCTTATGCGCTCGACCCACAATATCAGCTGTTTCTGAAAGGCTGTGCCAGCGGCACCTATTGGCTGGCCGACGTGGCGCCGGATGATTTTTATCAAAGCAGTTATTACACGGCGTTTTATAGCAAAATTGGCGTAGCCGATTCGATTGATGTGTTGTGGCGGATTGACGACAACACCGCGCTGAACTTTTTTATGCAGCGCAATATCAACAGCAACACTTTCAGCCGTGCCGATGTGCAGGCGCTGAACATGGTGATGCCGATCATCGACGCCGCGCTGCTGCGGCATCATCAGCTGGCAACACCGCTGCCAATGGCCAATAGCGCAGACCAAACCCATCTGCAGGTTGAAGCGACGCTGAGTAATTTTGCCAGCTCGTTGTTAACCCCGCGCGAGCGCGATGTACTCTGGTATCTGCTGCGCGGTTATTCCTCGGCACTGACCGCAGAGAAACTGCAAACCTCAGACGGCACGGTCAAAATCCACCGCAAGAACATTTACCGCAAGTTGGAGATTGGCTCCCAAGCCGAATTATTCTCGTTATTTATCAACTGCATTCCATTTGCCCGCCCCGGCTTACCGGAAGATCCGCTGCACAGTTATCAGCAGGCGCAAGAGCCCAGCCATCCAATCGCTGCGCTGTGACCTCAGCGTTACAGCGACTGTCTATTCCTTAAGCAATAGGAAAGCTCTGTTACCGGCTGACTCAGTCCTGCCCTCTATCCCTAAGGGGATATTTCTGATCCCGATATTGACCACTAATATCAGGGTTGGTTTGCCCCGCACCAGACGTTTTGCGCCGTCCGGGTGGTCACATCAATAAATATCAGGCAAGCACAGACAGGCACAACACTGGAGAACCTATGCAACGCAATCCTTTGAACATTCTCAAAAAAACTGCGCTGGCCTCGCTGGTCGCACTGGCTCTGGCCCCTGCCGCCCAGGCGGACTTGTCCGTCGGCTCAATTTTTGGTCAGGCAGCCAAAGGCAGCACTGTCACAGTGCATAATCTGGATACCGGCCTGAAACGTCAGATCCAGGTCGACCAAAACGGTCGTTTCCAGTTCAGCCAGCTACCGGGCGGTCGTTACAAAGTTGAAAACGCCGGTATAGCGCGCGAAGTGACAGTGTCGCTGGGCACCGGTACACCGGTCAGTTTCGCTGACGGCGATATTGAACGCATTGCCGTACAAGGCCGTGCCATCAACCCGATTGACACTTCATCAGTCGAATCCAGCACAGTGTTCAGTGCCGATCAACTGGAAATGCTGCCGGTGGGCCGTGATATTTCTGATGTGGCTTTGCTGGCACCAGGCACAGTGCGTGGTGATAGCGGTTTTGGTAATCTCGCCTCGTTCGGCGGTGCATCTGTGGCAGAAAACGGCTATTACATCAACGGCTTTGACGTCACCAATGCGCGCACCTTTTTGTCTTACGGCAAAGTGCCGTTTGACGCCATCGGTGAGCAACAGGTTAAAACCGGCGGTTATGGCGCTGAATATGGCCGCGCTTTAGGCGGCGTGATCAATATCGTCACCAAACGCGGCAGTAACGACTGGGAATTCACCAGTTCTGTGGTCTGGGATCCGGCCAGCCTTGCCGGACATGGCAAAAATGTCGTCAGCAAAGTGCCGGGCTTAGCGCCGGGGGACAACAGCTATTATTCAGCCTACCGCTCCGCCGATGAAGAAGACAAACTGGTGTATAGCGTTGGTGGTGGCGGCGCGCTGATCCAGGATAAATTGTTTATTTATGGTCTGGTCGAAGGCAAAAAACACAGCCGCGACCGTTTTAGTGCTGACAACAGCACGGCGAGCGATAACACCAGCCCAAATGGTTTAGTGAAACTGGACTGGTATATCACCGACAGCCACATCTTCGAGCTGACCGGCATCCGCAATGTCAATAAAACCAGTTACACCACCTATCGTAATAACGAAGACGAGTATTACACCGGCCAACACGGCAATCTGCGCACCGAATATGAAGAACGCGACGGCGGTAACATAGTCATCGGTAAATACACCGGCCAGCTGACCGACAGTTTTAACTTAGGCGTGATGTACGGTTATCTGAAAACCGACGCCGCTTATGTCACCCCAGACCCGCTGCCAGGCAATGAATGTCCGCTGGTCGACGTCTACGATCAAGACACCGATGACATTACCGACGTCGGCTGCTGGAACGAAATCAACGTGCGGACGCTGAACTTTGGCCCCAATACCGATGAGCGCAAAGCACTGCGTATCGACGGCGAGTGGACGTTAGACGCCCACACCATCCGGTTTGGTTATGACAGTGAGACTTTCACCTCAGACCGTGCTGGCGCCGAATACTCCGGTGGCGTGTTCTACCGTCGCTACACCCCGCTGCCATTTGCCGACCGCTGGAATGGCGTCAATGTCGCGCCAAATGCGCATGTAGTACGCAAACGTACACGCAGTTCACCGGCCGGTAGCTACGAAGTGAAAAACGATGCGATTTACCTCGAGGACAGTTTTCATGTCACCGACGACCTGATGCTGTACGCCGGCCTGCGCAATGAATCCTTTGATAACCTCAATAGTGACGGTGTGTCTTTTGTTGATGCCAAAGATATGCTGGCGCCACGGTTAGGCTTTGCCTGGGATGTCAACTCAGACAGCAGCGCCAAAGTCTTCGCCAACGCCGGTCGCTATTTTATTCCGATCGCTGCCAATACCAACGTGCGGGCGTCGAACTGGCAATATGTCACCACTGAATATTACCTGTATGACGGCACCGTCGATCCGGTGACGAAAGCGCCACGCCAGCTTGGTCAGAAGCTCGGCGATACGCTGACCAGCGGCCGCAACACCGCGCCAGCACCGGCGACTGTTGCTTCTGCGGACTTAGAACCGATGCTGCAGGACGAACTGATCGTCGGATACCAGCGCGAGTTGTTTGACGGCTGGACCGGCGGCGTGAAAGCCATCGCCCGTGAAGTGAAAAACGGCGTCGACGATTACTGCGGCCGGCAGGCCTTTATCGATTTCGCCGACGACCAGGGCTACAGCGATTTTGACCCGGACAGCCTCGCCAGTTGTATCATCGTCAACCCGGGCCGCGACCTGGAGATGGATATGGACGTTGCCGGCGACGGCGCACTGAAACGTGTCACAGTTTCGAACGACTATCTGCAGCTAGAAGAATACAAACGCACCTACAAAGCACTGGAATTCTTCTTTGAACGCGGCCGCAGTGATGGCTGGTATTTGCAGGGCAGCTACACCCTCGCCTACAGCAAAGGCAATGCCGAAGGTCTGGTCAACAGCTTCCTTGAAGCAGAATCTCCGGGCCTGACCAACGACTTCGACCACAAAATGTTTGTTGATGGTACCGACGGCTATCTGTCAAACGATCGCCGCCACAGCTTTAAGGTATTTGGTGGATATGAGCTGACCGATGAGCTGGAAGTCTCCGCCAATCTGGCAGTGCAATCCGGCCGGCCCGTCAGCTGTTTCGGTTATCCGGCCTTTGATGTCGATGACCCGGAATATGAAGTGTTTGAACGCTATGCCGCTTCGACCCTGTATTGCCGCAATGAAGCCGGTGAGCAAACCCTGACGCAACGCGGGCAGTACGGCCGCACACCTTGGACTTACAGTCTGGATGCCGGCCTCACCTATCAGCCGGTTAAAGTCCCTGGGCTGCGGTTGCAAATGCAGGTATATAACCTGCTGAATAGTCAGCAAGTCACCGAGTATGACGAACAAGGCGATGTGTCACTCGAAGATACGGACCGTAACCCGAACTTCCTGCATGACCTGAACTATCAGACCCCCAGATCAGTGCGTCTGACCGCCCGTTATTCGTTTTAACAAGCACCGCTCCCCGCATATTGTTGCCTTGGTGGGGAGCGGTCTTTTTTCCGGAGTTTTCATGTTAGTTCCTTTGAAGCGGCACGCTGTTGCGTTGCCGGCGCTGTCACTTTTGCTATTCGCAGCAACACAGGTAGTTGCAGCCCAGGCTGTCGCTGCGCCGCAGGCTTTGCCCGGCAAAGAATTATGGTTATTTGGTGGCGGCGAGCGGATTTGCTCCAGCGTCGAACCGGAATATTGCGAGGCGTCACAGCTGGCCGCCGCGCAGCAGTTTTTTACCCGGCAACAGGCGCAAACCAGCAAAACATTTCGCTGCGACAATAAAAGCCTGCAGCTGCTGCAACAACTGCCGCACTGGCCGGTCGATGCGGATCCACAGGCACGACGTATTCAGGTGCTGCAGGCACTTGGCACCAAACGTGGTCAAATTCTAAGCGTTGCTGAACTGGAGCAGCTCGCAGAGCAGCTTAAACTCAATGGCGACGAGCAAAGCGCCATTGAAGATAGCTGTGAGATCAGGCCACAGCGTCCGGACGGCAGCACCGCCCGGATGGCGGTCTATTGGCCTGGCACTTATGCCGTCACGCAGGACTTATTCCAAAGGTTTGTCGCCTCGGCACGTGAACGCCGTCAGCTGCGTCAGCCACAAACCCCGGTGACGCAGAAGCCCCGCTTACTGCTGATCACCGCGTCTTCCTACAACCCCTATGAATGGGTCGATTATTATCAGCAACTCTTTCAGGCCGCAGGTGCTGATGTCGACTGGCTGCCGCTGGAACCGGCGCTCAGTCAGCAAAAACAACCCTGGGATTGCAGCGCAATTGAAGCGGGTCGGTTGAAACATTCAGGCCAGCTGCGCCGTGCCGAGCGTTATCCGGAACTGGCGGTTCAACAACAGCAATTGTGCCGCGATCCGAAAGCGATGGCCGATTTGGTAGAACAAGCCGATGTGGTGTTTATCAATGGCGGCGATCAGTCGCTGACATTACGCGCCGTCACCGGCCCGGACGGTCGTTGGTTGCCGCTGGTCGAGCGATTACTGCAGCGGGTGCGTTTTGCCGCCGTGCCGCTCGGGGGTTCCAGCGCCGGCAATGCAGTGCAATCCGGCCGGCCGCTCGGGGACATTGCAATGATTAGCGGCGGTCGTAGCACGCATGCCCTGCAGCATGGTGCGCTGGCACATGATATCGACGCGCCCTTGTGCCGGTTGACACAAAGCTGCGGTCAAGTGCTGGCCGACGAACAGCTGACCTACCGGCCACAAGGCGGCCTGCAGTTATTTAGCCTCGGTATTGCCGACACGCATTTTCGCGAACGTAACCGCGAAGGACGCTTATTACGGCTGGTGCAGGATGCCAAAGCGCCGGCAGGTTTTGGCGTCGATGAAGCCACAGTGCTGCGTGCCCGCTTCGCGCCGGATCCAGACGGCAATGGCCAGGACGCTCAGCTGGAAGTCCATGGCAGTGGCGCTGTCTGGATCGTTGACCGTACCGCAGCCAAGGGCGATTTAACCCTAAGTTCAGGCGCCGCCAGCGTAACCGGCCTTCGTGTCAGCCGCTTGTTACCAGGAGATAAGTTGCACTGGCAGCAAGGGCCTGGCAGCAAAACCGAGCAAAGCGCGGGACAAGGCGGCCAGGTGCAGTATCAGGGTCAGTTGTCTTGTAGCACACCATCACGCCAGCCAGCGACTCAGGTTGATGCAGACGCCTATGCGCCATTGGCGCTGCCGGGCCTGTCCGTGCGCTGGCAGCTGGGTAGTAACGGCCAGGCCATGGCCTGTCAACGCAGCGACGGCCGCTGGCATTATCTGGCGCAGCCGCTTAGTCTGCAGCTGAATGCAACCAAAGGATAGCCAGATGCAAACATCTTCTCCCTCATCAACAGCTGTCAGCCCAAACCGCGGCTGGCAGATGCCCGATACGCTGCTCATTGTCGGTGGCGTGTTGCTGCTGGCGTTATTGCTGACCGCCCTGCTCGCGCCCGGTCAGTTTGAAACCAGGCTTGACGCCGAAACCGGCCGACATTTGCTGCAGGCCGGCAGTTATCAGGCCGTTGGTGAAGCCTCGTTAGCGCCGCTGTTTGCGTCCGGTGAGCAAACCGGCTTTTTCAGCGCCTTTTTTGATGGCATGACGTCCGGCAGCCGCTCCGGCTCCGCGATTGGCGTGGTGGTCTTTATCCTGCTGGTCGGTGGTAGTTTTGGCATCGTGCTCAGAACCGGCGCCATTGACGAAATGCTGAAATGGCTGATTAACCGGCTGCAGCACAAAGCCCGGCTGTTGTTGCCGGTGATGGCGCTGTTTTTCTCGTTGGGCGGCGCGGTGTTTGGCATGGGTGAAGAAGCGATGGCCTTTGCGGTGTTTCTGGTGCCGCTGGTCAAACTGCTTGGTTATGACGCCATCACTGGCGTGCTGCTGACCTATGGCGCCACTCAGGTTGGTTTTGCCACGTCCTGGATGAACCCCTTTTCAGTCGCGATTGCACAAAGTATTGCCGGCTTACCGCCGCTGTCGGGCGCTGGTTTTCGCATGAGCCTGTGGCTGGTGTTCACGCTGATTTACATTCTGTGGATGATGGCCCGGGCCGAGCGACTGCGTAAACAACAGCACGGCGAGCAAGATGGCAACTCACAAACCCAGCCTTTTGCGCTGGAGCAACAGTTTGCCTGGCCGCATCTGCTGATTGTGCTGTGTTTTGCTGCCGGCATGGTCTGGCTGGTCTGGGGCGTGGTGACGCAAGGTTATTATCTGCGCGAGATCGCCAGTCAGTTTTTAGTGATTGGCTGTGTGTCAGCGTTATTGGCCCGGCTTTTTTTACCGCAGCATGGCCGCACCAACGACTATGTTGACGCCTTTAAAACTGGCGCGGCGCAGCTATTACCGGCCGCCATGGTTGTCGGGATCGCCCAGGGGATTTTGTTGCTGCTGGGTGGCACAGATCCGGCCAAGCCGTCAGTGATCAATACCATTTTGCAACACGCTGCCAGCGCTATCGATGGGCACAGTTCGATGGTGGCGGCGCAAGGCATGCTGGTATTCCAGAGTGCGTTTAATTTTCTGGTCACCTCCGGTTCCGGCCAGGCGGCACTGACGATGCCGCTGATGGCACCGTTATCCGATTTAGTTGGCGTATCGCGTCAAACCGCCGTGCTGGCGTTTCAGCTCGGTGATGGCCTCGCCCATTTGTTTTATCCGACCTCTCCTGCGCTGATGGGCACGCTGGCGATTGCCGGTGTCGAATTCAGCCGCTGGCTCAAAGCCATGTGGTCGTTGTGGCTGTTGCTGACGCTGATGAGTATGAGCGCCATGGCAATTGCCGTCTGGATTGGTTTTTAACTGAGGGATCCTATGATCACCCTGATCCAACATGCAGAAGTTTTTAGCCCGCAAGCCATAGGTACACCGGCAGTGCTGGTTAGTGGTGGGCGTATCGCGAATATCGATAACGTTATTGATATTCACGGCGGCGCAGTGCAGCAGCTGGATGCCAGCGGCTGTTATCTGGTGCCAGGTCTGGTCGATTCGCTGGCCCATATTATTGGCGGTGGCGGTGAAGGCGGTTTTCGTACCCGTACTCCCGAACTGAACGCTGATGATGCGTTCAAAAGTGGCGTTACCACTTTGGTGGGCGTGCTCGGCACCGACAGCATCACCCGCACGCTGACTAACCTGCTGGCCAAAGCCCATGCGCTGACGGAAGAAGGTCTGAGCTGTTATTGCCATACCGGGTCTTATCAAATTCCGGTGCGCACCTTGTTTCCGACCATCAGCGAAGATTTGCTGCTGATTGACAAGTTTATCGGCGTCGGTGAAGTAGCCATTGCCGACCACCGCAGTTCGCAGCCAACAGCAGACGAGCTGAAAAAACTGGCCGCGGAAGCGCGCGTTGGCGGCATGTTATCCGGTAAAGCCGGTATTGTCAGTGTGCATGTCGGGCCAGCGCCCGCAGGTGTGTCGTTGTTGCTGGATGTCGCAGCCAGCAGCGACATTCCGCTGACGCAGTTTTATCCGACGCATATGAATCGCAATCAGCAGTTGGTGGAACAAGGTTTTGCTTTTTTAAATGCCGGCGGCTGGATCGATTTCACCACCAGCACGACACCGCAGGAACTGGCTGCCGGCGAAGTGCAGTGCGCCAAAGCACTGCATCAGGCCTGGCAACAGGGGTTCGATTGTAGCCGGATCACCTTCTCGTCCGATGCCAATGCATCGTTGCCACTGTTTGACGACAAACAACAGTTTATTGGCCTTGGCATCGGTCGGATCGCCAGTCTACTGGAAGAAGTGGTCGCCGCCATCAGACTTGGCGTGCCCTTGCCGGTTGCACTCAGCGTCGCCACTACAAATCCGGCCCGGGTGCTGAAGTTGCCACACAAAGGTCAGCTGGCCACCGGCAAAGACGCCGACCTGGTGCTGCTGGATAAAGAAACTTTGGCAGTGCGCGCCGTAATGTGTAAAGGCATCTGGCGTTATAGCGACGGCAGTCTGCCGGTACAGGTGCAACGCGATACGTTGTTTGTCTGATCCAACATTGACCATAAAAAACAGCGCCATAAGGCGCTGTTTTGTTTTCCAAAGTGGAGTGATTTACTACGCCTGTGGCGCCCGGTTTGACATCCACTTTTGCACGGCCGACACCAGCTCATCCGGGTGGAACTTGGCGATAAACTGGTCCGCACCAACTTTTTCAATCATCGCCTGGTTAAACACACCGCTTAACGACGAATGCAATACAATGTGAATATTGCGCAGCCGTTCATCGGCTTTAACTTCTGCAGTCAGGGTGTAGCCATCCATTTCCGGCATCTCGATATCCGAGATCAACAGCGGCATTTTGTGCGAGATATCGCCGCCAATCTCATCGGCCAGATTTTTCAGCCAGTTCAGTGCCGAGCGGCCATCATTGACGGTCTGGATCTCAACCCCAATCGCCGATAACGCCCGTTTCACCTGATTACGCGCTACCGCCGAATCGTCGGCCACCAGCACCACCAGGTTTTTAAAATCGACGTCTTTGGATTTCTCTTTGACCGATTCGCTGACCGTCTCGTCCGCCGGTGAAATCTCGTTAAAGACTTTTTCCACATCGAGGATTTGCACCAGCTTTTTGTCGACTTCAGTCACGGCCGTCACATAATGCGCTTTGCCGGCACCTTGTGGCGCCGGATGGATTTGCTCCCAGCTGCTGCTGACAATCCGATCCACCCCCGCGACCAAAAAGCCCTGCGTATTGCGGTTATATTCCGTCACCAGAATATATGCGGTCGCCAAATCAGAAACCGGCGCCCCACCTGTCGCCTGACTCAGGTCAATCACAGTCACCGGCTCGCCGCGTAAATGCGCAATACCCCGCACATGTCCATGCGCTCCCGGCAAGGCCGACAACTC
>JAIXSW010000414.1 GCA_027484495.1 Gammaproteobacteria bacterium | reverse complement strand
GGAACTGATGGTTGCGCTGGTTCTAGGTAGTTTTCTGGTGGCCGGTGTTGTCGGGGTGTATGTTTCCAATATCCACACCGCTCAAGTCCAGCAACGCTTGATGTCGTCACAGCAGGCCAGTCAAATCAGCTTTCAGTTGTTAAGCCGTGATGCGATGCATGCCGGCTTTTCCGGCTGCGCCAATATGATCACACAGCGCGTGGTGAATGTATTGAATCCGCCTCTGGCCTGGTGGGCGGTCTGGACTGCAGGGATCCGGGGTTATGAACAAGGCGCCGTCCCTCAGTTTTCTCCGGCTGGCATCACACCGAAGCCAGGAACAGATGGTGTGCAGCTGATGTATGGTCGCGGCACCAGTGCATCAATAGTGTCTCACAATGTGACCGGTGTGCCACCGCTGGTAATTAATCAGAATGTTGCAGGTATCGTTGCTAACGATATCGTGATGGCTTGTGACTCCAAAATGGCGGTGATCTTTCAGGTTACAGCCATCGCGGGCAATAACATCAGTCATGCTGTCGGTGGCGGTGCGCCCGGCAATGCGTCACTGAATTTCGGCTTTGGCGCCAACGGCGTGAATTTTCAGCAGAGTTTATCTGCTGACGCCGGGACCGTCATGCCGCTGGAATCTGTAGGCTGGTTTGTGGGGGAGAATAGTGATGGCAACTCGCTCTATCGGGTTACTTTGGTCGCGGGGCAGTTACGTACCGAGGAAATTTTGAACGGTATCGAAAATCTGCAGATTCAGTACTTATCGCGCAATGCTGCGAATTATGTCAATGCGCCTGCGGTCGCGGACTGGGAGCAAGTTATTGCATTAAGAGCAACGCTCACTTTAGAAAACGATCCTAAAATGCCGGTCGCTGCAGGCCTGCGTACTTTTACGCAGGTCATTAACCTGCGCAATCATTAAGGCCTGAATTATGATGCAAAACCAACAACGCGGTATCGCATTGGTCCTGAGCTTACTGATGCTGGTTGCCATCACATTGCTGGCTGTAAGTGCGATGCGTGGTACGACATTACAAGAAAAAATGGCGTCGAACCTGAACGATCGGGAAGTTGCTAAACAAGTCACTGAAGCGACTTTGCGGCAGGTGTCGACGTTACTCCCTCCTGCTGCAGGCAGTGCCTGGTTTAGTGCGCCCATCCCGACGCCGGTACAGAACACGCCAGATCGCTGGAACAACCCGTTGCTCTGGGCGAACGCCGGGAACTTTGCGGTTGCAGTCAACGGTGTGACTTACAACGGTCAGTTTTTGGTGGAAAACATGGGATTTTGGACCAGCCGGCAGGACCCAACCTGTAAACCGAAAGAAAACCCTTTATGTGAACGTCAAACCTATCGCATCACAGTGCGCAATGAACCGGTCAATGGCCGGGCTGCGGTAGTGGTACAAGTGGTGTGGCGGATTTAATGGCTTGTCGACAGGAGAAGCATGATGGCAAAGAATAAATGGCACTGGCAGTCTGCGCTGTGCGGTGCAGTACTCGCCAGTGGAACCGTGCATGCCGCGATAGATATTGCGTCGGCACCACTGGAAACCGGGTCTACGGTAGACCCGAATATTTTCTTTGTTATCGACGATTCTGGCTCGATGTTACAGGGCATGATGCCGGAGAATCTGGAAGACAATGCCAATGTGAGCAGCAGTTGTTCGAAAAACACCTATGCCGGATTGAGCATGTGTTATTACGATATGACAGGCCGCGAATATCTGGCCTCGTCTTATATGAACAAGCTTTACTATAACCCTGCTGTTACTTATCCGGTGCCCACTAAAGCAGATGGCACGACTTTTGGAGCTGCTTCCTTTACAGCGGCAAGAGTTGATGGATATGTCAGCACTTCTGCCACGATTAATTTGAGTAATGGCTACCGTGCGATCATGGCCGCAGGCAGTATCAATACCGGTGCTAAGACGGTCTTCGCTGTGAGCCCGGGCGGGACTGAAGGTGCTGCGTTTTATTTCACGTACACGACCGGCTGCATCAACAGCGTGTACAGCGACTCCTGTTACACCCAAAAAGGTTTAACAACAGCAGCTGAGCAGCAGAACTTTGCCAACTGGTTCTCCTATCACCGTACACGTTTGCTCGCTGCGAAATCCGGGATAGGCAGTGCCTTCCATCAACAAAGCACGGCGATGCGGGTGGGGTATGGTTCCATCAATGAAATGGCATCGAAAATTGGTGTCAAACAGTTTAGCGGTACCAACAGAACAGCGTTTTTTAACTGGCTTTATACCTTGCCGCCAGATTCCGGCGGGACACCGCTGCGCAGTGCGTTAATCAGTGCCGGCAATTATTACCGGACAGAAGAGCCGTGGCGCGTGGATCCAGCGAACGCTTCCTCAGCATTACTGGAATGCCGCCAAAGTTTTACCATTCTGATGACAGATGGTTATTACAACGACAGTGCACAAGGTGGTGAACATGACAATGTCGCCGGCAGCACAATAACAGGCCCGAAAGGCAAAACCTATACCTACACCCCCGGTAACCCCTTTGCGTTCAACACCAAAGACACATTGGGGGATATTGCGATGAACTACTGGAAAACAGATATGGACGCCGGTTGGTCAGTTTCCAGAAAAATGGAAAACACAGTACCTACCTCCGCGGCAAACCCGGCGTTTTGGCAGCATATGGTTACCTTTGGTGTGGGTTTTGGTGTGCAGGGCTCTATCAGTCCTACTACCGCTTTTAATGCGATTAACAGTGGTGCCAGTGTGGCATGGCCGAGTACCAGCACGGACCCGGGCAAAATTGACGATTTATTGCATGCGTCGGTCAATGGCCGAGGAGGCTTTTTTGCCGCTAGCGACCCAGTTGCTTTTTCGCAAGGTTTGGCAGATACGTTGAGTGCCATCGCCGAGCGGATTGGGACATCATCGAATATCGCCGCCACGGCAATTAACTCACTGCAATCGGAATCCAACCTCTATCAGGCGCGTTATGTCGCCGGGGAATGGAGTGGTGACCTGTGGGCCTATGATACTGATGACACCACAACGCCAATTTGGAAATCCAGTGATGTAATGCCGGCACATGGCAGCAGGAATTTGATTTATGGTGCAGATTCTGGTGTGGCAAAGTCTT
>JAIXSW010000116.1 GCA_027484495.1 Gammaproteobacteria bacterium | reverse complement strand
GTTGCAGACACAGCTGCAGGCTGGCGAGACAATATTCTGGCTTGGTGAATTCTGGCCAGAACTGTCCACAGCTGCCAACATCCGCCAAATCAGCGGTCAGGCTCGGCAACAATTACTGGGTCAGGAATGCGACTGGCTGGTCATTAATGCCACGCAAGGGGTGGACTGGGATTTAGTCGCTGCCAGTATGGGCTGTGTGAAAGCTGGTGGTTTATGGTTAGTGTTGACCCCAGAACCAGCCAAATTTGCCGGTTTGCCCAATCCTGCTGCCAGCCGGGTGCTATCTTTTCCAACCGATGCCAAGATGCATGTCGGTTATTTCCAGGCCTATCTGACTGCGCTGTGGCCACAACAGCCGCTTTTGTCCTGGTCAGTGCATAGCCTGGGTGCTGTGCCGCCACAATTTTCCCGCCAGATCACCAATGCAGCGACTGTCGAATCCCCTTATACCAGTGCTTGCCAACAACAAGCCGTGGCGGCGATCTGGCATCTGGTAAAAGGACATCGCCATCGTCCACTGGTACTGAGTGCCCATCGGGGCCGGGGTAAATCTGCGGCACTGGGCATCGCCGCCGCACAGCTGCAACAAGCGGGCAAGACCCGGCTGATTATCACCGCGCCTCAACCCGCGGCAGCACAAGTGGCATTACAAACCTGTAGCGCCATGCTGGGACCGGACATCGCTGCACAACTGCAATTTTGGCCACTGGACCGTTTGCTGGCAGAACAACCAGCTGCGGACTTGCTGTTGATAGACGAGGCCGCTGCGATCCCGGCGCCACTATTACAGGCTTTGGTCGAACAGTACAGCCGCATCGTCATGGCGACGACAGAGCATGGATATGAGGGGACTGGGCGTAGCTTTCAGTTGCGTTTTCAGCAGTACCTGCAACAACACCGGCCAGGCTGGCGCAAACTGGTACTGCAACAACCAATTCGCTATGGCCAGGACGATCCGCTGGAGCAACTGATTTTTAATAGCTTCTTGCTGGCTGACAGTGATTGCCTCCCAGAAGGGGCTGCTATTGCGGCGATGTCTGCGCCCCCGCAATTTTATTGTTATCAGGCAGCTGATTTATTGGGGCAGCCACAGTTGTTGCGCCAGATATTCCGGCTGGCTTGTCTGGCGCACTATCAGACGTCCGTCAGGGACCTATGGGCTTTGCTTGATGATCCCACGCTGCAGGTCATGACGTTACAACAGCAAGATCTGGTTCTGGCTGTCGCCGTTGTCAGCCGGGAAGGCCAGCTGACTGAAGACTTGATTCCGCAGATATATCAGGGACAGCGCAGAGTGCAAGGTCATCTGGCCACACAAAGTCTGATTTATCATTGCCTTACGCCGCAGGCCGGGGCTATTGCTATATGGCGGGTTCAGCGTCTGATGGTCCAGCCGGCGCTGCAACAACAGGGTCTGGGCTCGCAATTGCTGGACCAGATCAGCCGAACAGCAGCAACACAGCAGATCCCACTGCTAGCGACCAGCTTTGGCGCGACGCAAGACCTGGTCAGGTTCTGGCACCATGCAGGATATCGCGCGGTAAAGCTGAGCCAACAGCCAGAACAGAGCAGCAATGAGTTCTCTGTGTTGATGCTGAAACCTCTGGAAACCATACCACTGTTGGATATAACAGGATTGCAGCAATGGTTTGGCCAGACGTTGTATGCACAGGCTCAGTCTATCTGGCGTGAACTGGATCCAGCATTGCTCAGGTTATGGGTAAGGCCACCGCAACACAGCTGGTCCGCCTATGATCAGCAAAGCCTGCAATTGTTTCTGGCCGGTCAGCGCGATTGTCAGCAAGCTCTGCTGACATTGCGGCATTGGTTAGATCAGCACTATCTAAATTTGTCAGCAGCGGAAGCCGGTCTCTGGATCCGTTATTGCTGGCAAGATAGCGCTCGGTTACTGGCCACTACAGGCCTGAAAAACTTGTCCCTGCAGTTGCGCCAAACCACTGGTTTAGCTGATTTGTATCAAGATCCGCCGCGCTGAATCCAGCTAAGCTATAGTTGACTTAATTTTCTGGCGGAGTCTTCCACGCATGCGTTTCAGACTTGTTGGCTTTTATGTAGTTGCCTTGTGGTCTGCGTTGTCATCATGGTTGGCCGACGCACAACAGCCGATTCAATTAGGCATGTCGGCACCTTTCAGTGGTCCCGCCGCGCAGCTGGGATTACAGTTCAGAGATGGCGCCAATCTGGTGTTTAACCGCCTCAATGCACAAGGCGGAATAAATGGTAATCCAATCCAGTTGATTACTGCGGACGACGGTTATGAGCCGCTCAGAACTGTCGAAAACACCCGGAAATTCCTACTGGAACAACAGGTTTTTGCGCTATTCGGTTATATCGGCACACCTACATCTAGCGCTATTCTGCCACTGCTTCGCAAACATCAGCGGCCTTATCTGGCAGCTTTTACTGGTGCAGATATTTTGCGTCAGCCAGACGACACATTCATCTTTAACTTCCGGGCCAGTTACCGCGAAGAAGCCGCTGCGCAAGCGCGTTATTTGATTGATCAACGTCAGTTTCGCCGGGTCGCTTTATTAATTCAGGCCGACGAATTTGGCGCCAGTGTCGAGCGCTGGTTTTTGGCAGAACTGGCACGGCGACAGTTACAGCCGGTCGCTATTGTACGATTTCAGCGCAATACCAACGAGTTGGAGAATGCCGTTAGCCAACTCAAAGCAGCGACGCCTGATGTCGTGTTAACGGTCGGCACTTATCAGCCCCTGGTCAAAGCGATCCAACTCGGGCAGAAAAATCAGTTTAATCCGGTGTACTCAGTCGTCTCATTCACCGGGATCCAGCAACTACAGCGGCAACTAAAGCAGCCTTATCAGGTATTTGCATCGATGGTCGTGCCGGACCCACAGGATGTCACATCAGAATTTGTCCGCGCTTATCGTCATGCAGCAAAAGCTGAAAATATGCAAGCAAGCGATGTAGGATTGGAAGGTTTTGCAGCGGCATCGATACTGGTCTCGGCCTTCAAAAACTGCTCAGGAAATTTGACTCAGACTTGTTTGATGCAACAGTTACCACAACAGCGTTTGTATGATTTTAGTCTCCGTTATCAGCCCGAATCGCATCAAGCTTCCCAGCAAATATTCTTGTATCAGCTAACACCGCTAAAACTGCTGAAGCTCTGACCATTTTCAGCGCGGCGCGATGCGCTGATTAGTCCTGGCGGTCAATAACGTCACACGCGCAGGCGTATTTCAGTATTTAACACGGGCGTAGCCCCTGATTTTGAGACGACAACATTGCGTGCCATCCCTTACAAATCCTCAGTGTGACGGCCATTTCTGACCATTTTACCGGACGTCAAATGCCAAAGGGTTCAGGTTGCCTGATGAAGTGCGGGCGGCTTCGAGGGAGTCTGCACCCTCGCAGAGCTCTAGTGTGTTCAGCCGGAAGAACGCAACATTGGTTGCGTTCTTAAACCCCGGCTTCACTGTACTACTCTGCGCTCAGTAAATCGCCAGAATCACGATAAATAAAAAAGCCCCAGGCTTTCGACTGGGGCTATTTTATTTATTGGGAGCCTTCATATCCCTCGCAGAGCTCGGGATTGTTCCGTCGGAAGAACG